>CBFCZE010000033.1:0-23975 GCA_965602655.1 uncultured bacterium | reverse complement strand
TTATTAGCACCCTCCTGTCCAGGAAAGAAATAATCCTTGAAAAATGGATTAAACTCATCTTAGATGGCTATCAAACCGAGGGTGCGAAATTTTTCCAGAAAAATGATGATCCCTTTCAGAATCCGGTAGGGACTACCATAAAAAGCGAAACCGAATTGATATTATCTCAATTAGTGGGAGAAATGGACATAACTTTATTAAAAGAAAGCCTGAATAAAATAATCAGGATAAGATCTATTCAGGAATTTTCGGCTTCTGAGGCAATATCTTTTTTGTTTTTATTGAAACAGGTTATTTCTGAAGAAATAAAATTGGACAATTACAAAGACATACATACCAATGATATCCTTGATGTTTATGACAGGATTGATAAGATAATACTGATAACATTTGATATTTATATGAAGAACCGGGAGCAAATCGCCCGGATAAAGATTAACGAAATAAAAAAAAGATATACCTTTGTTAACATGGATAGAAAGCCAAAAAGAAATAGTATTTAGGAATAACATATTGGAAACATTAATTAACTATATTAAGAAGGGAGTCAACAATTAGATGAAAGCCCTGTATTCCTTCTTTGCGGTAATTATTCTAATAGCACTGGCTTATATTGGGATAACTGCTGAAATGTATATTATCTTTGGCGCTGTTATCCCGTATATTGCTGCGACGGCGTTTATATTCGGCATTGTTTACAGGATAATCAAATGGGCCAAATCGCCGGTACCATTCAAAATTACCACCACCTGCGGTCAGCAGAAATCGTTGCCATGGATTAAACGCAGCAGATTGGAAAGTCCGCATACTACATTGGAGGTAATTGGACGGATGACACTGGAGATTTTATTCTTTCGCTCACTGTTTAGAAATACAAAGATGAGCCTGAAAGATGGTCCTAAGATTATTTACGGCGAAAACAAATGGCTTTGGCTGGCCGGTCTGATGTTCCATTGGTCATTTCTTATTATTGTTATAAGGCATTTGAGGTTTTTCTTCGAGCCGGTTCCAAACTTTATACTCTACGTTCAAAGTCTGGACGGCCTATTGGAAATTGGTGTTCCGGTACTTTATATGACGGGTGTGGCGGCTCTGTTATCTGTTACATACCTGTATTTAAGACGGGCGCTTATTCCGCAGATTAATTATATCTCGCTGGTTTCCGACTACTTCCCCCTCTTTTTGATTATGGCTATTGTGATTACCGGCGGACTGATGCGTTATACAGCATTGCGGGTTGATATTGTGAAAGTCAAGGAACTCTCAATGGGATTAGTAGGTTTTAGTCCAACTGTACCCGAGGGTATTGGAGCGGTCTTTTTTATTCATCTGTTTTTGATATCTGTCTTGTTGATTTATTTCCCGATGAGTAAGCTGATGCATATGGCGGGTGTCTTTATGAGCCCGACAAGAAATATGAAAAATGATAACCGTATGAAACGGCATGTCAACCCCTGGAATTATCCGGTTGATATCCATTCTTATGAAGAATGGGAGGATGAATTCCGGGATGTTATGAGGGATGCTGGATTACCATTGGAGAAGGAATAGATATGTCAAGTAAAACACCAACTCCGGAAAAACTGGTCCAGATTGATTTCAATCCCGGCAAAAAGGATTGGACGGACGCCAAAATTGATTTCGAGAAAAGGCGCGGCAGCTGGAATTACCAGGTTGTCCCCAAGAGCGCTGAATATGTAGGAATGCCGTTTCCAAGAATCTGGAGCCCCGCCGATGAAGATTGGAAGCTTCCGGAAAACTGGCAGGAAATTATTTTTAAAGGCCTTAAGGAGCGGCTTGATAAATACCGCTCATTCAAGATCTTTATGGATATCTGCGTTCGCTGCGGGGCCTGCGCTGACAAATGCCACTTTTTTATCGGTTCCGGTGACCCGAAAAATATGCCGGTTCTCAGAGCCGAACTTCTGCGATCGGTTTACCGCAATGATTTTACTGCCGCCGGAAAAATTATGGGCAGTCTGGCTGGCGGCAGAAAGTTGACAGTTGATGTCTTAAAGGAATGGTTCTTCTATTTCTTCCAGTGCACCGAATGTCGACGTTGCTCAGTTTTTTGCCCCTACGGTATCGATACCGCTGAAATCACGATGATGGCGCGTGAGTTGCTTGATTTGGTCGGCCTGAATATTGACTGGATTGGGACGCCGATCGCCAACTGTCACCGGACCGGAAACCATCTCGGTGTTCAACCGCATGGATTCAAAGACAGCGTTGATTTTGCCATTGACGATCTTGAAGACCTCACCGGCGTTCGGGTTGATGCCCCAATTAATAAAAAGGGAGCCGAAATTCTTTTTGTGGTACCATCGGCCGATTATTTCGCTGACCCGCATTACTATGGATTTCTTGGCTACATGGCTCTCTTCCATGAAATAGGACTTGATTATACATTTAGCGCCTACGCTTCAGAAGGTGGCAATTTCGGTCTCTTTCATTCCTCCGAAATGATGAAAAGGCTAAACGGCAAAATATATGCCGAAGCCAAACGTCTTGGTGTCAAATGGATTCTCGGCGGCGAATGCGGTCATATGTGGCGGGTTTTGCATCAGTATATGGACACTATGAACGGCCCGGCCGATTTTCTGGAAGAACCGGTTTCGCCTATTACCGGAACCAAATTTGAAAATGCCAAATCAACCAAAATGGTACATATTTGTGAATTCACGGCTGATCTTATTAAACACAACAAGATCAAATTAGATAAAAGCCGTAATGACCAGTGGCGCGTTACCTATCATGATTCATGCAATCCGGCGCGGGCGATGGGACTTCTTGATGAACCCCGCTATGTAATAAACAACACCTGCAATCATTTTTACGAGATGCCGGAGAACACTATCAGAGAGCAGACATTTTGCTGCGGAAGTGGTGCCGGTATCGGCACCGATGAGAATTTTGAAATGCGTATGCGCGGCGGAATGCCCCGTGCCAATGCTGTTCAGTATGTGCATGATAAACATGATGTAAATCTTCTCACCTGTATTTGCGCTATTGATAAAGCAACGCTGGCGCCCTTGATGGAATACTGGGTTCCAGAGGTCAGCGTCGGTGCCGTTCATGAATTAGTTGGCAATGCATTAGTGATGAAGGGCGAGAAAAAAGACCGAACCGATTTGCGGGGTGAACCATTCGTTGGCGCTGAACCACCAGGAAAGGAGGAAGAAGCAAATGTATGATGCCGGTAAAATAATTCTCGGAATATTAATCTTCCTGATTCTGGCTACCAGTCCTTTCTGGTTCAGTAAGGCCACCGGACAGGCTGATTATCTCCCCGATCCGGTTATCCTGACCAAGGATACGCCTGGTAAGGATATTTGTGTGATGTCAACCGATTATATGCGGGCGTCACATATGGACCTGTTAAATGATTGGAGACAATCAGTGGTTCGAGACGGTAATCGCGAGTTTATCTCGCCCGAAGGACAAGAATATAAAATGAGCCTGTCAAACACATGTATGGACTGCCATGCCAACAAAACCGAGTTCTGCGATAAATGCCATAATTTTATGGCGGTGGCGGAATTAGACTGCTGGAGTTGTCATGTTGAGCCCAAGGAGGAGTTGTGATGGGAATAGACAGACGTAAATTTTTGACTATTGCCGGATTAACCACCGTTACCGCTCTTGGAAAAAAGGTAATCGGCAGCTCTGCCAAAGAACAACAGGTTGTTGAAACAGGTTCAAAAACGGTAAAGAGACTGGCGATGGCTATCGATATGCAGAAATGCCGCCAGAATGAAGGATGCCGGGAGTGCACCAATATTTGTCATAAAATTCACAACGTCCCGGATTTTGGAAATAAAAAGGACGAAATAAAGTGGATTTGGAAAGAAGACTTTGAAGCTGCCTTTCCCAATCAACATCACGATTTACTTGAAGAAGAAGCCAAAGAAAATCCAGTGGTGGTACTCTGCAATCATTGCGATGACCCACCGTGTGTAAAGGTTTGCCCCACAAAATCTACCTGGAAGCGGGAATCTGACGGTATTGTTATGATGGATATGCACCGCTGCATCGGGTGTCGGTATTGTGTTGCCGGATGTCCTTATGGCTCGCGCAGTTTCAATTTTCGTGACCCGCGTCCTTTTATCAATGAAATAAATTCGGAGTATCCGACCAGAGCTAAAGGTGTTGTTGAAAAATGTAATTTCTGTGCCGAACGTTTGACTGACGGACTTCTGCCTGCCTGCGTTGAAACCTGTCCGGAAAAAGCACTGATTTTTGGAAATATTAATGATCCCGAATCGGAAATCAGAGAGGTATTAAAATCTCGACATTCCATCCGCAGGAAACCGATTCTGGGAACTAACCCTCAAATTTATTACTTGGTGTGAGGTAATTATGTTAGAAAAGGCAATAACTGGTGATAAAAGATATTGGGGGTGGATCGCTTTTGTGCTTTTGTTAGTTGGCGCCGGAGCAATTGCCTACCTCCGACAGTTGGATCAAGGTTTGACTGTAACCGGTCTGAGCCGTGATGTATCATGGGGATTTTATATCGCCCAGTTTACGTTTTTGGTTGGTGTCGCGGCCTCGGCGGTGATGGTCGTCCTGCCATATTATTTGCACAATTTTAAGGCATTTTCAAAGGTCACCATTTTGGGTGAGTTCCTGGCGATACCATCGGTCATTATGTGTATGCTCTTTATTGTTGTCGATATGGGGCAACCGTTCCGGGTACAAAATGTAATGTTGTATCCGACACTTAATTCACCGATGTTCTGGGATATGGTGTCACTAAGCGGCTATCTTTTTCTGAATATAATTATTGGATATATGACGCTCAGTTCGGAGAAAAAGGGAATCGCCCCGCCAAAATGGATCAAACCGTTTATTATTATCTCGATTCCCTGGGCTATAAGCATTCATACGGTAACGGCGTTTTTATATTCCGGTTTGGCCGCGCGTCCATTCTGGATGACGGCCGTTCTGGCGCCCCGCTTTTTGGCCTCGGCCTTTGCGGCCGGTCCGGCGCTTTTAATTTTAATTTGTTTCCTTATGAGAAAGATAGCACGCTTTGATGCCGGGAAAGAGGCAATTCAAAAACTCGCCGTGATTGCTACCTACGCAATGTGTATAAACGTTTTTCTGGTTTTGATGGAAGTATTTACTACCTTTTACAGCGGGATGCCCGAACATATTCATCATTTTGAATTC
This sequence comes from uncultured bacterium, assembly GCA_965602655.1. Taxonomy (GTDB): domain Bacteria; phylum Zixibacteria; class MSB-5A5; order GN15; family PGXB01; genus JAAERC01. Next base: position 18,800 of record CBFCZE010000033.1, on the reverse strand, counting down.
CTTTTTGTCGGGTTACACGGGCACAATACACTGGTACCATGGATGTGGTTTTCGTCGGCGCTGGCAATTGTCTCATTGATCCTGTTGTTAACACCCAGGTTCCGCAAAAAAGAAGTGATACTCGGTTTTGCATGTATTGCCGTTTTTATGTCTATCTGGATTGACAAAGGTTTGGGTATGATCGTGGCCGGTTTTACGCCAACTCAGATGGGTGATGTGGTTGATTATTGGCCGACCCTGAATGAGTTTATGGTTTCAATCATGGTCTGGGGTATCGGGCTTCTGGTTATGTCGTTTCTTTATAAGATTATTTTCACCGTGCGAGGAGAGACCAAACCGGTCCGGGTGACAGAGGAAAAGGAGATAACTGCTTCAAGCGGTGGTTGAAAATAAAATATACTAACTTCAAATAGGTTTGGGGTTGTCTTTGACAACCCCAAAATTATCTATGGCTGAAAAAAACGGTAGATTAAAAGTGATCATTATCGGTGGAGTTGCCGCCGGACCGAAAACCGGAGCGACTCTGGCACGGAGAATGCCTGACGCGAATATTACCCTTTTTCAAAAAGAGAATAATATTTCATACGGCACCTGCGGTTTGCCATATTATGCCTCCGGAGATATCGGTAGTTTTGACGAATTAACCATGACATCATACGATGTCAAAAGAGATGCCGATTTTTTCAAAAGATCAAAAGATTTTGACGTTATTACCGGCGCCGAGGTTATTAGAATTGATCGCGACAAAAAGGAAGTCACTGTCAAATTGCTTGAATCCGGGGAAATATCAAAACATAAGTATGATAAATTGGTGCTGGCGGTGGGCGCCACACCAACTCCTCCCCCCTTTCCGATAACTGACTGCGATATAATCAGACCATTTACCCGTCCGGAGGATGCCATATATTTTCGCAAGATGGCTGAGCAGGGTCAGATAGATAAGGTTGCCATTATCGGCGGCGGATTTATCGGATGTGAAATGGCTGAGGCGGTTGTTGCAATGTGGGGAATTGATGCGATATTAATCGAGAAAGAAAACCAGCTGCTCCCTTATATTCTTGATCCCGAGATGGCTCATCTGGTGGAATTGGAAATTAAGAGAAAGGGTGTTAAACTGTTAACCGGCCAAAGTGTGAAATCCGTTGAGTTGGATATTGACGATAAGCCGGAAATAACAACCAGCGATGGTGAAAGCTATACAACCGATTTTGTTTTCCTCTGTCTGGGAGTACAGCCGGTTATCAATCTTGCCGAAGATTGCGGATTAAAAATCGGTGCCACCGGCGGCATATCTGTTAATGAAATGATGCAAACATCCGACCCCGATATCTTTGCCGGCGGTGATTGCGTTGAGAATATTCATCAGTTGACCGAAGAAAAAGTGTATATGCCGATGGGTTCTCTGGCCAATCGTCATGGCCGGGTGATTGCCGAAAATATTTCCGGAAATAATGTCAAGTTCCCGGGGGTTCTGGGTGCCTTTTTGGTTAAAGTTTTTGATTTGAACGTCGGCGCCGTCGGTTTGTCCGAAAATGCGGCCAAAATCGCCGGATTAAAATATGATACGGTTATTGGCAGTTTTGCGGATATTCCTGATTATTATCCCGAAGCAGGCACCTTTACTCTAAAGATGGTTTATGAAAAGAAGACTGAACGCCTGCTGGGACTTCAGGCGGTTGGAACCGGCAATGTATATCGGAGGATTGATACATTCTCAACTTTCTTACAGAACAAAGCAACGGTTAAGGATTTGCTCGATTTTGAACATGGTTACGCACCGCCGTATTCCGAAGCTGTCGATTCACTTCACCATTTGGCGGCGATGGTTAAGGCTAAGAAGTCCGGATTCAATTTTGTTAGACCGGGAAAAACCAAAAAACTCGATATAATCTGGCTGGATGTAAGAGAAGCCGAGGAAACCGAATCTATACCATGGCCATTTGTGACTGATGGGAATAATCACAAGATTATTCATATTCCACTAAATGATCTTAAAGAGCGCCTCAGGGAACTTAATCCCAAGCATAAGATTAGGATATTTTGCCGTAGAGGGCCTCGGTCATACCAGGCGGCAGTGATATTAAAAAAGGCCGGCTTTGAGAATCTGTTTATCGTCAGCGGCGGAACGCAGGCGGTATTACTGTAATACACGGTTGTTAATAATTACTCATTTTACTCTGATTGGTATTTTATGGCATCTATAAATTGGCAGTTAATCGTTTGTGGTATTAATCACAAAACCAGTAGACTGGAGGAACGAGAGTCGCTTCAGATAGCCAGAGAAGATCTGGCCCGGGCAAATTCTATGTTTGGTAAGTTATCAGATGTCAGGGAATCGGCCATTTTATCAACCTGCAATCGGGTGGAATTTTATTTTGTCGCTTTCAAAAACCGTGAGCCTTTCGAAATTGTGAAAGAGTTTTATTCGGAATTCAATAAACAGGATATCTCAAATTTAAATGACAAATTCTATATAAAGATTAATAAGCATGCGGCAGATCATCAGTTTCGGGTGGCGACTGGAATCGATTCGATGGTTCTCGGGGAAAACCAAATATTCGGTCAACTGAAGGAGGCGTACAGTTCAGCCTGTGCCGTTCGGACAACCGGAAAAGTAATTCATCGCCTCTTTCACCAATCATTCCGGGTCGGCAAACTGGTTCGAACAGATACAGAGATGGGCAAGGGATCATGCTCGATAAGCAGTGCGGCGGTGGGGTTACTTAAAAGCAAAACCGGCGATCTGAATAAACCGAATATTCTCTTTGTCGGTATCAATCAGATGATTTCTCTGGCCGCATCCAATTTAATCAAAGGTAATTATGAGAAATTAGTCTTTATCAATAGAACCATAGAAAAAGCGATAACCTTTGCCGAGAAATTCGGCGGCGCCGGATTTGGATTGGACAGACTTGAAGATTTTTTGGTTGAATCGGACGTTGTTATAACATGCACCGGATCGACCTCACCGATTATATCAGTTAATTTACTGGATAAATTTACAAAGAATAATCCTGATAAAAGTCTGATAATAGTGGATATGGCTATCCCTCGCGATGTGGAAGCTGATAAGAATTTCCATCCAAATGTTACTATATTTGATCTTGAAGATATTCGTGAATATGTAAAAACTCAGCAGGCCAAAAGGGAAAAGGCCATCCCGCAGGTTGAAGAAATAATCGATACTAAGCTTGGTGAATTTGCTTATTGGTTTAATCAGGTCGGGCAGGAACCAATTTACAATGGTCTAAGTGATGCCTTCAATACTGTTTACCGGCAGGAGTTGGGAATATTGTTTGAAAATCTTGAGCCAAATCTTCGTAAACAGTATGAGAAGGCCGGCAAAAAGATGGTAAAAAAATTGCTGACTCTTAAAATCAGCAATGGAAAAAAGTATTAACCGGGAGATAAAATATGCCAAATGAATATTTGCCAATCGGCTTGTCATTAAAGAAAAAAACATGCCTTATAGTTGGCGGCGGAAATGTGGCTCTTCGTAAAATTGAAACGATGCTTGATTATGATTCCCAAATGACCGTTATCGCTCCCAAACCGACTGATAAAATAGAGTACTATTTCGAACGAAAACTTCTTAAGCTGGAAAAACGAGAATATATTGTTGGTGAGGCATCAAAATACGGCCTGGTTATTGCCGCCAGCGATAGTGCCGATGTCAACAAAACAGTCGCAGAGGACTGTAATAAGACGGGGATACCGATTAATGTTGTCGACAGTCCCAGCCTGTGCGATTTTATTTTCCCCGCTACGATTCTGCGGGACTGTTTGACCATTTCAGTTTTATCTGACGGAAAAGCGCCGTTTCTTTCCGGGCAACTGAGAATGATTCTGGAAGATATCTTTCCCCCGCATTGGAATAAAATCGCAAATTACGCAACCGGATTTCGGAAAAAGGTTCATAAACGCTGGAAAGGTAATCCCGAGGAAAAAGCCAACTGTTTCGAGCGATTTGTCAGCGCCGATTGGAAAAAACTGCTCAAGGATTTATCCAACGAGGAAATCGATTCCGAACTGGATAAAATGCTTGAAAATTGATATCTTTAATCATGGCGGAAACGAAAAAATATAACTCAAAAATGGGTTTTGTATATCTTGTCGGCGCGGGACCCGGTGATCCCGGACTTATCACAGTTAAGGGGATGCTCGCGCTGAAGAGTTGTGACGCCGTCATTTATGATAATCTCGTACCTTCGGAGCTGATAGTTGCTCTATCTTCCCATATAGAGAGGCATTATGTCGGGAAAAAAGCGGGGCGACAATGCTGTTCACAGGATGAAATAAATCAACTTATGATAAATTTGGCCGGAGAAAATAAATCTGTTGTCCGTTTGAAAGGCAGTGATCCGCTTATATTTGGCCGCGGCGGAGAGGAAGCAAAATTTCTTCGTCAACATAATATCGATTTTGAAATAATTCCCGGTGTTACCGCCGGAGTTGCGGTTCCGGCTTACAGCGGTATCCCCTGCACCGACCGTAATCTGGCCTCATTTGTGTTGTTCGTTACTGGCCATAAAGCACGAGAAAAAGAGTATTCGACTGTACCATGGGAGTGGATCGGAAAAGCGAAAGGTGGTACCATCATAATTTATATGGGTGTCGGCGAGATAAAAAATATTGTCGGCAAATTAATCAGTTCCGGAATGTCGCCTGATACTCCGGCCGCCATAATTGAACGTGGTACATTTCCAACGCAGAAATATGTCGCATCGAATCTGTCCAAGTTACCCATAAAGGTCAAAGAAAAATGTATCAAGCCTCCGGCGCTGTTTATTATTGGTGAGGTAATAAAGATTCAGCCGTGGATGGAATGGTTTAAAGGGAAACCTTTGATGGGTACCAGAGTCATGGTGACCCGCGCGGCGACTCCGGCTCAAAAAATATATGAAAACCTTAGAGAGCTGGGAGCCGAAGTTCTACCCTACCCGACAATTGAGGTCGAGGAGTATGTCGATCCCAAAGGCTGGAACTCATTTGACAAAATAAAATCAGATAATAAATGGCTCATCTTTACCAGTGAAACCGGCGTACGATTTTTTATGAAGCAGTTTCTGGAACAATCCGGGGATATAAGACGTCTTGGTAATTATAAAATTGCCGCTATTGGCAAAGCTACTGCCGGTGATTTGCAAAAGTTCGGATTAAAGGCTGATTTTATTCCAAAAAAATCAACAGCCGTTGCCCTCGGGCAAGAGATGAAAGAAAAGATTGATCTGGAGAATTCCATAATTGTTCGTGTTCGCGGTGTCCTGGCGGCCGATTCAATTGAAAAAGCATTGGCCGGGGCCGGGGCCAATGTAATTCCGCTGACGGTTTATAACACATATTTCCCGGAATGGTCAGGCGGACTTAAAGAAAAACTGTTTGAATATTTGCCGGATGTTATTATTTTTTCAAGCGGATCAACGGTGAAAGGACTTTTTGAAAATCTTTCAAAAGATGAAGTTAAAACCCTAATTTCAAATACGGAGATTTATTCGATTGGCCCGTCGACATCAAAAATTCTGGAAGAGGCCGATATTAAAGTAACGGTGGAAGCAAACCCGCATAATATGACGGCTTTGATAAATCAATTGGTGAAAAATATAAGTCAAAATAAAAACGGGAGGTCGAAATGAGTTTTCCCGATTTCAGACCGAGAAGATTAAGAAAAAGTGAGGCGATGCGTAAGCTCGTCCAGGAAACAAAACTACATCCTTCCGATTTTATCTATCCATTGTTTGTCAACGAGATAATTGATTCGGTAGAACCCATTAAATCTATGCCGGGCATTAATAATTTCCCGTTGAAAAATATCGCCGAAGAGGCGGATCGTGTCTATAAACTTGGCATTCCGGCTGTACTATTATTCGGTACACCCTCAAACAAAGATGAAACCGGCTCGGCCTCACTTAAAGATGACGGTATTATTCAAAAGGCAGTACAGAAAATTAAGTCGCTCAATTCTGATATAATCGTAATCACCGATGTTTGTCTCTGCGAATACACTGATCACGGGCACTGCGGTATCATAAAAAACAACGATGTTGACAATGACGCCACTATTGAAATTTTGGCCAAACAGGCGGTCAGCCATGCCCGCGCCGGGGTCGATATGGTAGCGCCATCGGATATGATGGACGGAAGGGTTGGCGCCATCCGCGAAGCGCTTGACAATGAAATGTTTGAGAATATCCCAATTATGGCTTATTCAGCAAAATACTGCTCGGCTTTTTATGGTCCTTTCCGCGAGGCAGTTGATTCGGCTCCGCAATTTGGCGACAGAAGAACTTATCAGATGGATCCCCCCAATGCGACCGAGGCGCTCAAGGAGATAAGTCTGGATATAGATGAGGGCGCCGATATTGTGATGGTCAAACCGGCCTTGTCATATCTTGATATTATCGCCAGAGCCAAAGCGGAATTCGATGTTCCTGTCGCCGCTTATAATGTCAGTGGTGAATATTCGATGGTAAAGCTAGCAGGTCGGGAAAACCTTGTCGATGAAAAACAATTGACTCTGGAAATATTGACATCTATCAAACGCGCCGGAGCTGATATAATAATTTCTTATCATGCCCCGGAAGTCGTTGACTGGCTCAAGTAATCAACCGATTCGCAGAAGCGGGCGGGTCAGGCAGGTCGGGCCGCCAGCTCCTTTGCGGGATATCTCATTACCTTTAAAGGTCAAAACTTCCACGCCTTCATCTTCAAGCATCTGTTTGGTGCGGTTGTTTCCCTCAAGTATGATACATTTTCGCGGTGCAATGGCCAGAACATTACAGGCCATACTATTGAATTCGGAATCGGGCACGTCAAGTAGTCTTATCCCCCGTTCAATTAACATTTCCCGAAACGACACCGGCATCAGTCGGGAATAGACCAGCGCCAGATTGGTATCGATCGGACTGATTATCGACATCAAGTGAAAAACATCGTCCTGCCCCTGCCAGTGTGGTAAATGGACGGTAATTATTTCATCAATAAAATCAGCGGTAAGCTCTTTAAGTTGTCTGATACCTTCATCGTTGGTTCGATAGCCGCGCCCGACAGCCAATGTTTTATCATCAAGCCAGATTAAATCGCCTCCCTCGGTTTTTCCGTCACCGCTTATCGAGCCGAGAATCGGAATTTGCGCATTTTTTAGATATTCCTCAACAGCCAAAGCCTCTCCTCTGCGAACCTCTTTGCCCATATTGCAGAGAATCATTCCCTGAGGAGTAACAATCGATGAATCGCGAACGTAGACAGAATCAATACCGGTTTTATCGTTTTGAGGGAGAAACATAATATCATTAATTTCGCTTCTCAGCAGACTGACAAAATATTCATATTCCTCAAGAGCCTCATTGTATACCGGTGCCGAGCCATAACCAAGTTCGCTCCACTGATTATCAATATTGTCCTGGGAGATGAAAGCATCCTTGGGATGCTTTATCAGTATCCTCTCGATTTTCCCGATTTCCGATTGATTTCCGATTTCCATTCACTACCGCTCTATTAAATATTTCGCTCGTTCACGCATTAACCTGACACCCTCTTCATACTCAGCCATATTTTCGACATCGCCATAGAAGAACGGAGAAGCATCGATTTTATATTCCTGATTGTGCCGTAACACTTTGCCAAAAACTCCCGGCGGTGCATAGCCGGAACTAAAAAAACAGATCATTCCTGCCAAAATAAATATCCCGACAACAAATTTCAGCCAGCGGGTTATAGTGGCTGATTTGTAATCAGCCTGTCGGCCATTTTCACTCTTATACCACATTTGGAAATATCACCATAAAGGCGAGCCAGGCCACAAACAAGGTTAATATAAGATTAAACGACTGACCAATAACATAAAGAATCATCGGTTTGCCGCCCTCCATACGGCTGGCCAGATCCTTAAAATTAGATTCCAGACCTATCGAAGCAAAAGCCAGACAGAAGAACCATCCTCGCAGAGTTTTGGTTATTGGATTGATAAATGTCGCCTCGACTATTTTAAAATCCCCCTGCATCGCGGGAACGACGACAAATGAAAACAAAAGCGAGGCTCCTACAAAACCGATAACAAATTTTGGAAAGCGGTACCAGATCTCCATTAGATTGGGCTTATGATCGGGATCGCAGTCAACTTTGGTTACCCAGTATATGGCTACAAAAAATGCCATCAGACCGATAAGAACATTCTGAATCATCTTAACCACCGCGGCGACTTTTTCGGCATCAGGGCCAAGCATCGATCCGGCCGCAACCACAGCACCGGTCGAATCGATAGTTCCCCCCATCCAGGCGGCACCGAGAATGTCATTCATCCCGACGAACTGTATGGCAAGCGGCATAAAGAACATCATCAATACCGTAAATATCAACGTCATTCCAACCGCCAGAGTCAAATCTTCTTTTTTGGCGCAACTGGCCGCCGCCGCCGCAATAGCCGCCGATACTCCACATACTGATGTAGCGGCCGCAATTATAATCGCCAGCGATTTATTTTTCATCTTTAGAAATCGAACGGCAAAAAGGAACATAAATATTATGACGATAGGAGTAACGATCCAGGCCACCATCAATCCGGGGGCGCCAAGTGACAGAATTTTTTTAAATAAAATCTCGGCACCCATCAAAACCAGACCGATTTTTATAAAAAGTTCCGTCTTGGCACCTGCTTTCAGCCACCCCGGTGTTCCCACGGTATTACTGATTAACAAACCGACCAGAAGCGCCCACATTGCATAACTGAGCCCCCAGTATTTTATATTCATCTGGTTGGCAATCCAATATGAAACGGTTGCGAGAATAAAAACTCCCAGAAATCCGAGAATATACTTGCCCATTTTTTCGGTTTTCAAAACTGCAATGGCAATTGATGTCAACACGGCCAGTGCCAACATCAAAATTATCAGTGGAATCCAAATCTCAGAAGCAACCGCACCATCTTTAGTAATTTGAAAAGCCGCCATCGGATCATTGGTCCATTTGGCTATTTTGGGAACCTTAGGTACCCAATGCAGCAGTGCCGCAATAATGATTATAAAACCGATCCAGACCGCCCACCAATCTTCTTCCTTCCATAAGGCATTTAAACCATTTTTCATAATATTATCCTTTGCCTTAGCCACATTTGAATCAAAATATCAATAAATAAAGAAATAATATCTTAGATGTTTGGTCAAGATTAAAATATATTTCTAAAATAAAAGGCGCTCAAGATAAATGAACTCCCCTAAATATCTATAGAATAATTATTATCAAAGGCGTCCTTCACGACCTATTGATTTGGAATACACCAGAGCCAATGTTCGATATATCATATGAGCGAATTTGGAATACGGCATATACCAGAGCAGGAAAAACACGGTCACCAAATGGATAAAGTAATTAATATAAGCCAGCATGGGAACACCCGATAATCGGGTAAGCCACGATAGCATTCCGGTTAAACCGACAATTGAAAGCATATAAAGGAACAGATAATCCTGATAACCATTGGCGCCGACATTATCTCTATTAGCCCATCGCCTAAAAACAAGTAATGCGCCGCCGACAACAAGGGCAATTCCACTTAAAGCGCCTAAAATTTTAATCGGATTAGGCAATTCAATAGGCAGAGCAAAATACGGGCTGAATTGTTCCAGTCCGAGTAATTCCAGATAATGAGGTATAAAGATAAACAGAAAGACCGCTCCGGTGGTAATCATGGCACCAACGAAACCGTAAAGTAATAGCATGTGACCCAAAGCGCGGGATTTGTTCACCTCACATTTATTAAAAGACGAATGGCTGAGAATAACCGGAATAACTTTAAAAAGTGCCCCAATAAAAGAAAGTTTTGTCTCTCCCCCGCTCGATTTTAATCCTTTCCAGAATCGTGCAAAACCAATTGCCGCAAAAATGAAAATAAGGATATTGCCAAAAACGAAAAGAGCATCTACCGAACTGTGCGGTAAAAAGAAATTAAAATCAATTTGAGGATTCTGCAAAAATATATAGTCACCATTGAAATCGGTCGGTGCAAAAAATAGAATGCTGCCCAATAGAAGTAAAACCGGAACCAGTAATAATATCGGCAGGGCCCTGGGGCTGGCCAGGGCTGTACCCATAAATGATGGAAAGGCAAAACTCCGATAGATATTCGATCGAATGGCGGCCAAAACATCACCCGGCCTTGCTCCTCTGGGGCAATGTATCGTGCAGTCATTACATTGATGGCAGAGCCAAATATCGGGATCCTTCATCAATTTTTCTTTTTGCCCCCACTGGGTCCATAACATTTCTTTTCGCGGAAACGGTTTGTCACTCGGGGATAGATTACACACTACCGAGCAGGTTGCACATTGATAGCATTTATTTAATGTATCTCCTCCGGCTTTCCTGATCTCTCTTATTAAATCAAGATCCGGTTCAGCCAAACGAATACTTCCCATAAAAATCTCCCATATTAAAATAAAAGGCTTGTTATTATTATCAGTTCCAAGCCACAGGAATTCATAATATTTTTATTAGCATATCAAGTCAAGACATTTTTTGTCAGCGATCGACCGAACAATATCAAATAATTAATAATTATTATGGAATACTGGATAATATATGTGCTATTTCTCCAATATTAATTGATATCGATTACTGTAACATCGATAAAAGGTCTAGGTTTTTAAAAGGCTGGCCAAGGGGCCAGATACTATTTTTGTAAATATGTAAAGAAGGCCATAATATCGGGGGAGTAAATATTTTTATTTTGGAATATCCAAAAATTAACGTTTTTTCCAAATTATGACACAAATAGGCAAATCTACTAATGTTACATGGTGACATTTATGCCAAATCATTAACTATTTGAATTTGTGCATATTCGCATAAATGGTTGTCTCACCAACATATACATCACTTGCATAAAAAATTATATGAAAAGGTTTGTGAAAATAATCATTTTCGACTTGACATCGCTTGTGAAAAAAGTTACTTTCTTACCCGGAGAAAACTAAATATTCTGGAGATTGTATAAAAGATATTATTGTGAAAAATATCACATAAACTGGCGATTAAGTCGCCTAATAATTGAGGATGGTTCAATGAGTAAAAGCAATCTGATTTCGCCGCATGGTGGCGATACTTTAAAGATTCTTCTTCTTGAAGGTGCCGAAAACAAAGCAGAAATGAAAAAAGCTGAGACTCTCCCTAAGGTCGTTATGACGACCCGGGAAACGGGTGATTTAATTATGTTGGGTATCGGCGGCTTTACCCCGCTTGAAGGCTTCATGAGTGAAGCTGACTGGAAGGGTGTCTGTCAGGATATGAAGATGTCAAATGGCATTTTCTGGCCGATTCCTGTTACTCTTTCTCACGATAAAAAAGTCGACCCGGGCACCGAAATCTGTCTGATCTCCGGGGAGACTGATGAAATCATGGGTACTATGAAAGTAACCGAGTGCTACAAGATTGACAAAGAGTTTGAGTGTAAACATGTTTACACGACAACCGACCCCGAGCACCCCGGCGTTAAGATGGTCATGGCTCAAAAAGAATGGAATCTGGCCGGGCCGGTAAAGGTTCTTTCAGAAAGCTATTTCCCCGAAGAGTTCAAGGGTGTTTACCAGCGTCCCGCAGAGAGCCGGAAGGTTTTTGAGGAAAGAGGCTGGAAAACAGTCGCAGCATTGCAACTTCGTAATCCAATGCATCGTTCGCATGAATATCTGGGCAAAATTGCCGTTGAGGTGAGTGACGGTCTTTATATTCATCAATTAGTTGGAAAACTGAAACCGGGTGATATTCCGGCTGATGTCAGAGTCGATTGCATCAATACTCTGGTGGAAAAATATTTTGACAAAAATCGTGTTTTAACCGGCGGTTATCCGCTGGATATGCGTTATGCCGGCCCGCGCGAAGGCCTTCTTCATGCTGTGTTTCGTCAGAACTTTGGTTGCTCTCATATGATTATAGGTCGTGACCATGCCGGTGTCGGTAACTATTATGGCCCGTTTGACGCCCAGGAAATTTTCCACAATCTCTGGGACGGCGCTCTTGAATGCAAGATGCTCCCGATTGACTGGACCTTCTGGTGCTACACTTGCGGCGGTATGGCCTCAATGAAAACCTGCCCGCATTCAAAAGAAGAAAGACTTTTCCTCAGCGGCACAGCCCTGCGTAAAGCTCTCTCTGAAAACGGCGAAGTGCCGGCGGAATTCAGCCGCCCTGAGGTTCTGGCGATTTTGCGTAAGTATTATGCCAGCATCAAAGATGAAGACAAAGTTGAAGTTAAGATGCACGGCCATGCGACCGGTGATGCAAAAGTAGATAAAAAGTAATTAGAGTATTAAATTTTAAACCATATTAAGGCTACATAATTTTACAGGAGGAATGAATGCCAAGTTATGTGATTCCTGACAAATGCGATGGGTGTAAGGCGCTGGATAAGACTGCGTGCCAGCATATTTGCCCCAACGACTTGATGGTCTTAAACAAAGACCTCATGAAAGCATACAACCAGGCTCCGGAAATGTGCTGGGAATGTTACAGCTGCGTGAAGATTTGCCCGACCCAGGCCATTGAGGTTCGCGGTTATGCTGATTTCTGTCCTTTGGGTGCCACAGTGACTCCGATGAGAAGTACCGATTCGATCATGTGGACCGTTAAGTTCAGAAACGGGACTCTTAAAAGATTTAAGTTCCCGATTCGTACTACTGCAGAGGGTTCTGCTGTACCGGATGGTGGTTATCCGACCGGAACCGATGATTTGAAGAATCCGCTTCTGTTCACAGAACCCGAGTCAACCCGTTGCGGGGAACTTCCCAAGGTTAAGTAAGAAAGGATGGAATAGAATATGCCAAATTTTGAAACAGTAGAAGTCAAAACTGATGTTTTGATTGTTGGCGGCGGAATGGCAGCAAGTGGTGCGGCCGTGGAAGCCTCCTACTGGGCAAAGAAAAACAACCTGAAGGTCACTCTCGTTGATAAAGCTGCTATGGATCGTTCCGGCGCGGTTGCCATGGGACTATCGGCTATCAACCAGTATGTTGATGTTAATAGCGGCAATAATACTGTTCAGGATTATGTTGACTATGTCAGAAACGACCTGATGGGTATTACCAGAGAGGATTTGGTTGCCAACATTGCCCGCCACGTTGATTCAACCGTTCATCTTTTTGAAAAATGGGGTCTCCCAATTTGGAAAGATGCCGATGGCAACTACGTACACGAAGGCCGCTGGCAGTTGATGATTAACGGCGAATCCTACAAGATTATCGTCGCCGAAGCCGCCAAGAATGCTCTTGGTATGGATAATATTTACGAACGTGTCTTTATCACCGAGCCGCTGGTTAAGGACGGTAAGTGCGTTGGCGCAGTTGGCTTTAGCGTTCGTGAAAACAAGTTTTATGTCTTTAAAGCAAAAGCCGTGGTGTGTGCTATGGGTGGAGCGGTTCACGTCTTTAAACCGCGTTCATCCGGTGAAGGCCTGGGACGTTCCTGGTATCCGCCGTTCAACTCAGGCGCCAGCGCTTATTTCACGCTCAGAGGCGGTGCCGAGATGACCTGTCAGGAAGTCAGGTTTATCCCGGTTCGATTTAAAGATGCTTATGGCCCGGTCGGGGCCTGGTTCCTGCTGTTCAAATCCCGTGCTACCAACGGCCTAGGTGAAAACTACATGGAAACCCGCCGCGACGAGCTGCAGAACTGGAAACCTTATGGTTTGGTTAAACCGGTACCGGCCAACCTTCGCAACTGGCTGATGATGCTTGATGTTATGGACGGAAAAGGCCCGATCTTCATGAGAACAGAAGAGGCTATTGCCAAGCTATCCGATGAAGTCAGTGATCCGAAAGAACGGAAAAAGAAACTCAAAGAACTCGAATCTGAGGCCTGGGAAGACTTCCTGGATATGACTATCTCGCAAGCTATTCTTTGGGCGGCGACAAATACAGCTCCGGAAGAAAAGCCATCTGAAATTGCGGCGTGTGAACCGTATTTCATCGGTTCTCACTCCGGTGCTTCCGGTGCCTGGGTTAGTGGTCCTGAAGATCTCGCTCCAAAAGATTATTTCTGGGGTTATCCTAATATGACCACCGTCGAAGGTATGTTTGCGGCCGGTGATGCCTCCGGTGCTTCCAGTCACAAGTTCTCTTCCGGCTCACACGCAGAAGGACGTATCTCTGCCAAGGCGGCTATCTCTTATGCGGTCGATCATCCGGATGAACCGACTTTTGACGATGCCAAGATCGAAGAACTCAAAAAACGTATTCTCCTTCCGCTTGACCTCTTCGAGGATAACAAAGGAGGTTCTTCAGATCCTGAAATCAACCCGAATTATATCAAACCGAAGATGTACATGTTCCGTCTGCAGAAGATTATGGATGAGTACGCAGGTGGTGTCAGCACAAACTTCACTACCAACAAGCCTCTGCTCGAGAAAGGCCTTGAACTTATCGACTTCCTTAAAGAAGACGCCGAGAAGCTGGCCGCCGCAAATCTTCATGAACTGATGCGCTGCTGGGAGAACATCCACAGAACATGGCAGGCTGAGGCTCATGTCAGAACAATCATGTTCCGTGAAGAAACCCGTTGGCCGGGATATTACTTCCGCGCCGATTGTCCCAATATGAAAGCTGATTGGGAAGTCTTTGCGAACTGTAAGTGGGATCCGAAAACAGGTGAATGGGAAATGATTAAGCGCGATATGCACCGCATTTACTAATCTTCCCGATTATCTGTTGTAAATAAAAAGTCCTCCGAGTATACAAATCTCGGAGGACTTTAAATTTGAATAGAAGGAAACAATAAGGTAATAAAAAGCGTTATACAGGTCATCATATGAATAACCAGGAATACAAGTGCCCGCACTGCGAGCAAAAGATGACAAAGTGGATGCCCGGTCCCGAATCTTCGTGGGGATTTGAACCGCAATATGTATGTTTTAACGATGACTGCCCCTATTATGTAAAGGGCTGGGATTGGATGAAAAGCGAATATGATCAAACGGCCTCATATCGTCATAGATACAATCCGCAAAATAATGAATCAGGCCCCCTTCCAGTCTGGTCTCCGGACGCACTGAAAACAGGAATCATTGATAAATAGAGAAATCGCCAAAACAGGAGTTTCTATGAAAGAAATAGAAAGACTTAAAAAAACTATACTGGAAGAATACCCGCGTCTATCCGAAAAAAGTAAATTCTGCTTTAAATGTCATCCGGGTGTACCCTGCTTCAATGACTGTTGCGGCGATGTAAACATATTTCTTACCCCTTATGATATATTACGCCTGCGGAAAAATCTTGGAATAACCACTGAAGAATTTCTGAAAAAATATACAATCTCTCCCTTTGACAAAAATCTCAAATACCCGGTGGTGATGTTGAAGATGGAGGAGAACGAAAAGAAAAGCTGTCCCTTTGTATCTGAAGCCGGATGCGGTGTCTATGAAGATCGTCCCTGGGCCTGTCGTATGTATCCCCTCGGTTTGGCCTCGCCCAAAGAAGCCGACAAGGGCAAAGAGGACGAATTCTATTTTCTCTTGAAAGAGGATGTCTGCAAGGGTTTTGAAGAGACGCATGAACAAAATGTAACCGAGTGGCTTGAAGATCAGGGAATTAAAGAATATAATCAGATGGGCGAGTATTTCAAGGAATTTACACTTCATGATTTCTTTCAAAAGGGCGGTGATTTGCCTCCGGAAAAAATTGAAATGTTCTTTATGGCCTGCTATAATCTCGATACTTTCAGAAGATTTATTTTTGGCAGTAGCTTTTTTAAGAAAATCATAATTGACGAAGAAACTATAGCAAAACTCAAGGAAGATGATGTCGAATTGATGAAATTTGGTTTCGACTGGCTCCGCTTTGCAATCTTCGGCGAGAAAACTATGAAAATCAATCAGGATGTGGCAATTTCAAAAGAAAAAGAGCTTCGCGCCAAGGGTAAAATAAAAGATAAAACCGGCGAATAGCAAATTTCTGCAGAATAATTGTCTTTTCACTCAATTTGTACTACTGAATTCTTGACAGTATCGTATTTATCTATTAAAATAAGAATTAAGGGAATAGTTCCTGGTTCTACAAAATACTAAGTCTTATTAATTTCGTACCGATGTAAGATATATGGATTATCGAAAGCTTACAAAAATTTATCTTCTCTCTATAGCCATTATGGCTGTGATTATATCATCGCAACCGATATTTGCGCAGGGCAGTATATTTGGAAATGTATCAAATTCTAATGCCTCTATTCCAGCCAACGGCGAAATCAATTTTTATGGCTACCTCGATAATACCGACGAAGAGATAAGAATTGAAAGCTGTGTTGGAGCCGGTTATGACAACGGCAACTGGTTTGACGATTTTCAAAATTATTTAACGAAAGCTTTTGGCGACCCATTCAATTTTCATTTTCACAATTCCACCAATAATGAAGGGTATGTTTTATTTTCGACCATAGAAGTCGGTTCCTTTCAGCAGGAGGATATAATACTTTCCTCTATAAATTACCCCGAAAAACCAACTGGCCTGACCGGCAAAGCAATCAGCGGACCCGCGGTTGAAATTGACTGGACGGCTGTTTCCGGTCTGACATATCATATATATAGACGGGATGCCTCTTCAAATGGCTCATTTTTCCGAATTGACGATCCGGCCGGGTTCCTGTCAAATCCCGGAGTGGTCTCCGGCCCGCATATCGATAACACAGTCGATGGAACCAGTTCGTATGATTATTTGATTATCGCTGAGAATTCTTCCGGTGAGTTGAGTCCGCATTCAGATTTTATAACGCAAACGTCTAATTCTTTTCTGTGCGGCGACGTTGATAACAGCGGCAAAATAAATGTTCTGGATCTTGTATATTTTATAAATTACCGATATAAGGACGGGCCTGAACCTGACTATATTGAATCGGCCGAGGTTAACGGCGACGGTGATATTAATATTTTGGATTTAGTTTATTTGATTAATTTCAAATATAAAGGTGGTCCGGATCTAATTTGCTCGGAACCATAAGCCTTTTTTCTATTTATAAAATGGCCGCCACTTATCTTCTGCCGGTTTTGGCGTCAGCAAACTGACTCCGATTAATAATAACAATGATAAAATCAGCGCCGGGTAAACAGTTGGTATCTCAAACGGTCGCCCCAGGACTTCCCATAATATAGTAATTATCATACCTGAGCTAATTGCCGCCACCCCTCCCTCTGCAGTAGCTCTTTTCCAAAAGAAGGCGGCCATCACAGCTGGCGTAATCCCTACACCATACATGGTATAAGCATATATTGCCATCTCCAGAATCTTCTCAAAGAATCTGACCTGAACAAAGGCTATAACACCTAATCCCACCACAACAATTCTGGAATAAAGAATAATCTGCTTTTGAGAAGCCTCCGGATTGATAAAACGCTGATAAATATCGCGAATCAGATTTGTCGACGGCACCAGAAGAAATGAATCAGCCGTTGAAACTATAACAGCGACTATTGCCGCAAGCGTGAGGCATCCGATTAGTACCGGCAGGCCATATCTGACTGATTGAAGAATGACCATCTCGGGGTCAATATCTGTGAATAACGCACTGCCTAGAACGGCCAAAACAACAATTAGTGTTTCAATAATAATTGTACCGATAATCCAGCCAATCACCGATTTTCGAGCAGTGCCGGCATCTTTTGCTGAAAAAAACCTCTGATACATCCCGGATTCCCCCAATAGCAATAACATGGTTGGTAAAGCATAACCGGCCGCCTGCAATAGCGATAACTCCCCCAACGGCTGAAAATGGGTTTCCGGTAAATGGTTAATTACCCCTTCCCATCCTCCGGCATTACTTAATAAAAATGGTAAGGCCACAATCAAGCCAACTACCATTATAATGCCATTGACAACATCGGTATAAGCTACCGATATCATTCCGGCCAGAACTGTATAACCGATTACAAAAACTGCAGTAATAATGATACCCTGATCAATTGATATCCCCGTAACCAGATTAAGAACCATCCCCCCGGCCCGGAACTGATAGCTGACAATAGCCGTATAGGCAATGACTGTAACAATCGCTCCAAGAATTCTCGCTGTTGCATTATATCGTGCCTCAAGTATATCCGGGACTGTATATTGAGCAAATTTGCGGACTC
The DNA here is from genome assembly GCA_965602655.1 of uncultured bacterium. Lineage (GTDB taxonomy): Bacteria > Zixibacteria > MSB-5A5 > GN15 > PGXB01 > JAAERC01. The sequence goes on along the minus strand of CBFCZE010000033.1, from coordinate 706 downwards.
GTCCCGCTATCAGATAAAGAATTATTAATGCTGCCCAAACACCGGCATCAAACCATAACGCCGGAAATCCCCTGTCATAAGCCAATCCGGCGCTCGCAATAATAGAACCGGAGCCAATCCAGGTGGCCAGCAATGTTCCAACGAGAACTTTGGCGGAGAGTTTTCGCCCCGCTACCATGAAATCATCCTGGTTTTTTACTTGTTTACTGCGATAGGCCCCAACCCCAATAAGAATCATCAGGTAGGCGATGATAGTCCAGAAATATACCATAGATGAATAAATATTTTTGAATTCACTTTGTCAATTGAAGAGTATTAAGTAATAAGACCATAAGAATAAATGAATTTTATAACATTAATTATTTCAGAATAGAAATTCTTTTTATATGTTTAACAAAGTATTCGTATAACAGAATAATATTATGGTTGAAAAGAAAACATTTAAAGGAATGAAATTTTATCCGGTTACAAAAGGCCGCTGGGAAGATTTTGAGAAGTTTTTTGGTAAGCACGGAGCCTGTGGCGGTTGCTGGTGTATGTGGTGGCGTTTAACTCGAAAAGAGTATGACCAACAAAAGGGGGCCGGTAATAAAAGAGCCATGAAAAATATTATCCAATCCGGCGACGTCCCGGGAATTCTTGCTTATATCAATAATGAACCGGTTGCCTGGTGCTCGGTGGCGCCAAGAGATAAATTCCCATCGCT
>CBFCZE010000032.1:0-24378 GCA_965602655.1 uncultured bacterium | reverse complement strand
CAGTAATCTAATTATTAATAAAAGCGAGTAGAGGGGGATTGGTTTTTGTCCAGAAATATAACAGATGAGATGGTACAGGGTCAGATCGATCTGGCACTGATGGAAGATATCGGGCAGGGCGATATTACGACTCTGGCCTGTATCGCCAAGGAAACCGTGGCGGCTGAGATTATTGCCAAATCATCAGGGGTATTGGCAGGTCTGCCGATCGCCGCGGCCGTATTTCAAAAACTGGATAAAAAGGCTGTAATAAAAACTTATAAAAACGATGGTGATTCTTTTTCGCCGGGTGGAAAAATTTTGTCCATTAGAGGAAAGTCGCGAGCCATTCTGACCGGTGAAAGAACCGCCCTGAATTTCCTGGGGCATCTATCCGGCGTGGCCAGTCTTACTGCAGAGTTTGTCCAAAAAATTAAAGGAACCAAAGCCAAAATTTTGGACACAAGGAAAACTATTCCGGGAATGAGATTTCTTGACAAGTACGCGGTCACCTGTGGCGGCGGCAGCAATCATCGTTTCGGCCTGTATGATATGGTTCTGATAAAAGATAATCATATCGTCGCCTCCGGTTCGATTGCCAAAGCAATAAAAAAAGTGAAAGAATATACCGCCAGGGAAGATTTCCAGAATCGATTTTACCTGACATCTGACGAACTCGAAATTGAAATTGAAATTGAGACGGTCAAACAGCTCAAAGAGGCGATCGAAGCCGGCGCTGAGAGATTACTGCTTGACAACCAATCAATCGAACATCTTGCCGAACTGGTGAATTCAGCCCGAAAGTTAAAGAAAAATATTCTACTGGAAGCATCCGGAAACGTAAATCTTGAAAATGTGGCTGAGATTGCCGAAACCGGCGTTGATTTTATCTCAATAGGCGGTTTGACTCACTCGGCACCATCATCCGATTTCTCACTGAATATAATACAAAAATAAATCAAACCGGGGAAAACTACCAATCTTTTATTTTGTTTAGGTTAGAGCTATCATATTCCACAATATTCAAGAAACCGTTCCATCAAATCAATGTCAAACCCGTATATATTATAGAAACTTAAAGGTATTGGGGCGATTGTGGCAAATGTGAAAATTTTCACTTGAAGATTTGTGGCTTTATATTATATTAAATGGGTAAATTAAGTAGACTATTATTAGAGGATATATGTACACTCAGAAGGTTATAGAGCACTTCCAGTCCCCCCAGAATATCGGTGAGATCGAAAATGCCGATGGTATCGGTACGGTCGGCAATCCGTCCTGCGGGGATATTATGAAAATGTATATCAAAGTTGAAAATAATGTAATTGTTGATATTAAATTTCAGACTTTCGGATGCGGGGCGGCTATTGCCACCAGTTCTATAACGACGGAAATGGTCAAAGGCAAGACAATCGAAGAAGCTGTCAAGCTGACCCGCAACGACGTTGCCGATGCTCTTGGCGGATTGCCACCGATAAAAATGCACTGCTCAAATCTGGCCACCGATGCCCTTGCTGCGGCCATAGAAGATTATCGCTCCAAACAAAGCGGTAAAAAAATCGGAAAAAAGAATGACTAAAAAAACGCTTCTTCTAATATTAGCCGTTTTGTTATTTATCTGTTGTATCCAAAAAATCGAACGTTCCTCCAGAATTGATCCATCCCGATATTTCCCATTAAATGTCGGTGATGAATATATTTACAGCGGTGCCGTACGCAAAGTTGTGACCTCGAATGATATCGAGCATCTGTTCACCCGGGCCTTTCTTGACAGTACCGGCGATATGATACGACGTGAAGATGTTGTAAAAACCAATGACGGCATTATGCTAAAAAGCCGGTTCTCCGTTTCCTCCAGAACTCCGATTATTAATTTTGAGCCTCCCCTGCCATATTCACCCTGGACAAATCTGGTTGGCGATACTTTGCTGTTCAGCACTGTTGAAATAAGGGCCGATTCAATCAACAGTCATCTGCGGGCTCAAGTAAAATATGAAATAATGGACATTGATACCGTCCGAACACCTTCAGGCAGCTTTGCTGACTGTATTAAAATAAAAATGATATATCGCCTTCTCGATGAAGGCGAATCTAGTTTTATCGATGGTGAAAGTACTCTTTGGTTTGCCCGGGATATCGGCATTGTCAAGTATGAGACACCGATGGAAAAGGGTGAACTGCTGCAGGCCACCGTGGCCGGAAAAACATACCCTTAAAACTCTATGCCTGAACTGCCGGAAGTAGAAATCGTTGTCAGGGGTTTAAGAAAAGTTATTTCTGGCAAAACAATCAGTTTTGTAAATTGTTTTTCACCGAAAATTCAGGAAGATAATTATCGCGGCTGGTTGGATGATTTAAAAGGAAGCAGCATTAAATCTATCGGGCGGCGCGGCAAAAATATTCTAATTGATTTAAGCGGAAATGGGACTCTTTGGGTACACCTTAAGATGACCGGTCATTTTTATTATTTGCCAGAGGATAATCCGGTCGATAAACATGATCTGATAATTTTTGAACTTAAAAATGACCGGAATAATCTCCGCTTCAACGATTATCGTCGATTTGGGCGGGTTCGTCTATTTCCAACTAATGACGTAATGCTTCAAAAAGGTTTGATTGATCTTGGCCCGGAACCGCTTGAAATTACCGTTTCTGATTTTATAAGCTTGTCTAAGAAATCATCCCGAATGATTAAACCGGCCTTGCTTGATCAGACATTTTTGGCCGGGTTGGGGAATATTTATGCCGATGAATCGCTTTATTCCGCCCGAATTCATCCGCGCAAACTGACCAATCGTATTTCAAAAAAGAAGCTTATAAAACTTCATTCCGTCATTCAAGAAATGTTAAAAAAGGCAATCCGTTTAATGGGGACATCGGTCGATTCATTTGCCGGAGTTAACGGCAAAACCGGCCGGTATCAAAAATATCTTTTAGCCTATGGCCGTGAAAAGGAAAAATGTCAGCGATGCGGCGGAAAGATCAAACGGGAAAAAATCGGTTCCCGCTCGGCGCACTTTTGCCCTCGTTGTCAGAGATTATAAATAATAGGATTCTATTGAGTCAATTCGGTTTTATCGGAATTAATACTTACTTCAAATACTTTCAAAAGTGACAGAAATACCGCCGCAATCAGCGGCCCGAGGACTATTCCCAGAAGACCGAATAAAATAATTCCACCCATTATAGAAAAGAACAAAAGCAGGGTGTGCATTTCGGTTTTACCGGCAAACAGATGAGGCCGCAAGAAATTGTCGGTCTGGCTTATTCCAAAACCAACAACGAGAATTATGATGCCTTTAATGGGAGAGCCGCTTAGAAACAGAATAATTCCGGCCGGAATGTATACCAGCGAAGGTCCCACCACCGGAATAAAAGCCAGAAAAGCCATAACCGATCCCCATAATACCGGCGACGATATACCGACAATAGCAAACAGAAGACCACCCAAAATACCCTGAATGAGTGCAATTACCAAACCGCCATACATAGTGCCTTCGATAACCTGTTTCATATGCGAGTACAAAATTCGGACCTGATCACGTTTCAGGGGAGTAACTTTCTTCAGGAATTCTACAATCTGGTCGCCATCGCGAAAGAAGAAAAACATCGTAAACAACATCAGTGCAAAATAAAAAACAGTTTTTGTGATATTGGCAATAACCGTTGTCGCCTGCGAACCAATTGCTTTGGTTATGGTCGTTACAGCATCTTTGATAATTGTCTCAAAGTCAACGTCGGCCAACTGCGGATAATCGGTCAGTTTGTTTTTTACGGCATCAAAAAACGGAATATTTAATGTCAGGTATTCTTTCAGATTGCCGCTTTTGTAGGCATCATTGACAAGCTGGACAGCATTGGCCGCCTCGCCCACCAGCGCTGCCAGAAGATAAATTGCCGGGCCGATGATAATAATACAAAGCAGAATACAGGCAACCAGAGAAGCCAGCCAGGGTGATTTTATTCTTATACTTAACCAGCTGTACACCGGATAAAAAACAATGACCAGAATAGCCGCCCATGCAATCGGCGTAAAGAACGGTATCATCAGTTGATAAAACATATAGAAAAAGACGGCTACAATAAGAAAAAACAGCGCCGTAAGTATATATTCTCTTTTCATGTTTTTTATATACCTTTCATCCGAAAGATTGGAAATTGCAATTTTGGAATCAACAAATATTTAACTCTATTTTGTTTTAGAATCATCAAAATATCGTCATATAAAAAGGGGGAAGCCGATAACTTCCGCGGTGAATCGCGCACAAAATTCCGTGTAATCCGTTCTCTTTCATATTAGTCCAACGATTTGGGTTCGTTCCGTCATTTTTTGATGTTGCACTATCAACTTGATGTTGATTCTGATAGCAATAGTAAAAGACCTTTTTATAAACATACTTCAACTCAAAATTTAATTGTTATCTATACGGGATTCAAAAAATCAAGTGTGAAGTTGTGGTGAAATTGTAAGGGAAGCGTGAAGACTGGGCTACCAATAAAATAAAGTGTTATAAATTTTTAGGGCAAAGATCATTCATAAAGCATTCATTGCACTTGGGATTATTAGACCTACACCAATTTTTGCCAATTACCCAAGATGGGTAATCCATTAAGCCTGGAAATTCATGGCTTATGCTTCTAACTTGCAATATTAATTGCTCTTTCGAGGCATCTTGTTGTATTAATCCAAGTCGTTTAAACACTCTATCAACATGAACATCGGCCGAAATATCAATTGCCCTATAGTCACTTAGTTTAATTTTAAATCTTCTTACTAAAATATTCGTCGCCATATTTGCAATTTTGGGGCCAGCGCCCCTAAATTCCAAAAACCTACTTACTACATCAGAGCTTGATGGTTTATTGTTCCAAATCAATGCTGCGTTATCACGATATTTATTGGCTATCAGCTTGATTGCTGAGTAGAAATAATCAGACATTTTATTACAATATATATGAAGGGCTGTAGGCTTAGACATTAATTTCATTGTCTTCGACTGAGAAAGACTCTTTAATTTGTCAAACGAAAAACTACCAAGTCTTTGTTTAAAATGATAAGGAATAAGCCATGCTCTTTCGGCCTTAATCCGTTGATCCATTATACATGCTAGAACAAAAGCATGTGGGTATTCTTCAAGATTATTTAATATTACGTTTGCTTCTTCATTGTCTGTAAATAAAGCAAATTCCTTTGGTGCGTTTAATAATTTATTGCCATGTTCAATAAGTCTACTTGCAATTGCATTATTATCCATAAAAAATAACCCTCATTATTTCACTTATTAAAACAGACACCTGTCTGTTTGTTGAAGAGGAATGATTTGCCCGGTTTGATGGAGAAATTTGTATTCTCACCTATTATATATTTGTCCGGGTCGGTGGAGATAGTCAGAAAATCATCGCCGTATTTAACAGTCAATATGCTTTTGTCGCCAAGATATTCAACCGAGCTTATTCTGCCCTGTAAATTGCTGTTTTTGTCCAAGAAGATATCTTCCGGACGGATACCGATTATTACTTCGCGCGACTTATAATCGGACGGAATATAAATTGTCGAAATATTAAACGGTTTGATTGTACCACTGCTTATGAAGCCATCGATAAGATTTATTTTCGGTGTTCCGACAAACGAGGCGACAAAAATATCGGCCGGTTTGTTGTAAATCTGTTCGACCGTTCCTATCTGCCTGATTTTACCCTCATCGATAACCACCAACCGGTCGGCCATCGTTAAGGCCTCGGTTTGATCATGGGTGACATAAACGGTGGTGGTGCCGAGCTGACGCTGAATCTCGACCAGCTCTCGACGCATCCGGTGTCGCAGATCGGCATCGAGATTGGAAAGCGGCTCGTCTAATAAATATAAGTCAGGTTTGCGGATAATTGCCCGACCAAGCGCAACCCGCTGTCTTTGTCCGCCGGAAAGCTCGGCGGGGCGTGATTCCAGCCGGTCGGAAAGACCGATCATTGTGGCCGTTGCCAGCACTCTTTCGTGTATTTCTTTTTTGTTTATTTTTGCGACTTTGAGCGGAAAGGCAAGATTCTGTTTGACACTCATATGCGGATAGAGGGCATAGTTCTGAAAAACCAGGGCAACATTTCTTTTGCGCGGCGGAAGTTGATCAATGCGCCGGTCGCCGATCCAGATTTCGCCTTCATCGGGATTTTCCAACCCGGCGATTAATCGCAGCAGGGTAGATTTACCGCATCCGGACGGACCCAGAACCACTACCAGTTCACCGTCTTTGGTTTCGATATTGATATTATCGAGCACTCTGGTGCCGGTGAAAAATTTATCGAGCGCTTTTATATTCAGCCGCGGCATATAAGAAGATAAGAAAATTCTTGTTTGTTTTCAAAAGTAAATTATCAAAACTACTCATACTCTTTTTTGAGTAGTCCGTAGTGAACTGTCCCGGTGACCGTGCCGTCGGCGTTTTTCTTGTTTTCTCGCAGTAAACCTTCTTTTGTCATTTCGCATCGTTCGAGCACTTTTTTACTTCGGATATTAGATTCATCGCATTCGGCGCTAATTCGATAAGCCTTAAGATGATTAAAAATAAATTCAAGTGTCGCTTTGACAGCTTCAGTCATATAACCCTGTCCTTCATAATCCACATCAACAAAAAATCCAATTTGAAATTCCGGCAGTTCCCGGTTGACCGATCCGACATAAATTTGAGCGATAAAATGTTTTTTCCGTTTATCAAAAGCTCCAATAAAGAAACTTCTTTGCGCTGTCCACTCTGAGGCTAAATCCTTGACAATTTCCTCGGCTTCATTTTCGTCTTTTGCCTCCAGCACGACATTGTCGGATTCATAGCGCTGTAAGTGTTTTCGATTTTTTTGACCGACGCGGTAATAAAGTGGTCCATCGCCTGCCTTATATGACCTTAAAAGTAATCGCGAAGATTCGAAGCTGTTCGGGATATCTTGAAACGGCCTTTTCATAAATACCTTATTAATATATATTCACAACCCTTCAAGATTCCTACTTACTCATTGATATTATAATCAATTAATTCGTAAGTTTCCCTGGAATCAAATGTACCTATCGTATCGCCATGTTCATTCATACAATTTATTCCAAAAAAATTGAATTCCCTTTTTAAATAGCCAATCGGAGCCAGATAATCATAACCGCTGATATCAGTATCCCACTCGCCGTTCTCATCAATATCCCAATACCATTTTATTTTAAAACATTTGAATTTCCCGGCGGGCACGATGACATTTTCAATATTCAATATTTTTCTGTCCATATCCCATTCATCTCCCAAGTCGACATCCCTATAAACCCATTGTTTTCCCACGAGCAATGGGTAAGTCAGCTCTTTTATAGGACGGTCTTCATGCGTCAAAGTATTCCCCGTCACCTTGGCAACGGAAATTCCTTTTGCTGATTTAACAATAGTACTATAAAGTTCTTCATAATTTTTATACTGTTGCCCTTTAAATATAAAATGTCCATTTTTATTGGCATTTGCATTTATTTTGGGTGGTCCCGTCCAGTAAGAACCTGAATATCCATATAGATACATGCCACTATCATTATTCCCAATATACTCAATCAATGGTCTTGTATCATCACGGGATGTCCATTCGGTTTCAAACGTATAATAAATTGTATTATCGAATAACGTATCAACACTTACGATTTCGGTGGTACCGGTATCAAATATATTAATCCCATATATGTTTCCGATACTGTCCGGTTCCCAATTGTATGAATAAGTATGAAGGGAGTATTTCCACGAGTTTCCAATCTCCATTGGAAATTGAAAAGAGCCAAGTGAAGGTTTCTTACCTCTTTCGCACGCAAAGCATATCAAAATAATTAAGACAATTGGAAAAATAGAATTTTTCATATAATGTTGCACAGCCCTCCATTTATAGATTTTCAAAATACGCTATTAAACAATATATGCTAACTCAACTATTTTGTCAAATTAGCCATACAAATTATTTTTGGTGATTTTGTTTATGGATTTAAAATCATCCCATTTTCTATTTCAAACCGTTGGCTGTTTTGGGACAAACTATCCGGCAGACCTGAAGCGCTGGTTATGAAAACCTGACCGAACTGACCAAATGTCTCCACCAGAAGCTCCCTGCGGGTGTCATCGAGTTCAGCAAAAATCTCATCGAGAAGTAGAATCGGTGTGTCGTTTCTGATTGATTTCAGATATTCAAATACCCCCATTTTTAATGCCACTGTCGCTGTCCTGAGCTCACCTTGTGAACCATAGGCGCGCGCCGGGAATTCACCTATGGTGAAATCTATTTCATCGCGATGCGGACCGACTAATGCCGTTTGGATAATTCTTTCCCGCTCGGCATATCGTTTCAGTTTTTCCCTGAAATTGTCTTTTATATTATCGAGTGAAATATCATCTTCCGGTAAGGTCACCGAGGGGTTGTAGGTTGTGTCGAATTTATTTCCTTTTGATATTTTTTTATAGGCCGACTCGGCGGTGATTTTGATTTTTTCGAGAAATTGATACCGGGCCAGCATAACCGGTGCGCCGTAATCAACCATCAAATCATCGAAGGGTGTATTATCCCAATTGTTTTCCTGCTTGAGGTAGGCATTTTTTTGTGTCAATGCTTTCTGGTAATTGATTAAATCGGCGATATAGCGCGGCGAAGCCTGCGACAGATACAGATTTATAAAATCTCTCCTTGATGATGGCGATCCCGACAGAATCGCAATATCCTCCGGAGCGCTGGAAACGACCGAGTGCCTTTCGAAAAGTTCCGATGTTTTAGCCGTTACCTGTTCAATCTGTATTTTTTTTCGTCCGCCATTCTGATAAGCAATTGCTGATGAATATTCTTTATTATCGGCTGTCAATTGACCCTCGAGCCGGTAGAAATCATCCCCCTCGCGCAAGAGCAATTTATCGGACGCGCCGCGCTGGGAACGTCCCAGAAGCAGGACAAATATCGCTTCGAGAAGGTTGGTCTTGCCGGACCCGTTTTTTCCGGAGAAAATATTTATGCTGCCGGCAAATTGTAATAAACCGCCTTTAAAATTTCTAAAGGAAATTAGTTTTAGATTATTAATCAACATGATGTTACTTCGTGGACTATATAAGAAGACGCATAAAAGATTGCGAAATTCTGTTCCGGGCCAAAGGGCATATTTTATATTGCTACTCGGCCAAACGGAGCGGCATTATCAGGCAGAGAAATTCTTCTTTAGCAATTGTGGGTGAATATACTATCCCAGCCGAAACGGAACTAGAAAGCTCAAAAATCACTTCCTCGCCATCAATTTTACCCAGAATATCACTTACATATATAGCGTTATACCCAAGCTCAACAGCGTCACCGGTATAATCACAGGGAATAATTTCCTTGCCCTCGCCGCCAACATCGGCGTTGGTTGTTGAAATAGTAAGGTTGTTGTTCTTTATTCCAAATTTAACCTGGTGCGTCAGTGAATTAGAAAGGATAGAAATCCTTCGGACCGCCCCGGCCAGTTCATCTTTTGAGATAACCATCCTTTTGTCGCTCTCGGCTGGAATTACCTGCTCGTAGTTCGGATAAGGTCCTTCGATTAAACGGGAGGTTAGAACAATATCACCAAGATTAAAAATGATATTGTTTTCGCCAAAAATAATTCCAATTTCACTATCCGATTCACCGATAAATTTCGGAATAACATTTAGAACTTTGGGCGGAATAATTATATCTTCGGCAATACCGCGTAGTTTTTTGTTTTCAATAGAAATTTTAGCCAGACGATGACCGTCGGTGGCCACCATATTCATTCGATCGCCGCTGGTTGACCAGAGAACACCATTTAGAGCCGGACGGGTTTCATCGGTTGAACAGGCAAAGGTGCTTTTTTTAATCATCGTCACCAACTGACTGCCGTCGAGATTTATCTGTTTTTTTATATTTACGGTTGGTAGTTTCGGGAAATCGTCGGCCGAGGCGCAGGCTATCTTATATGAACCCCGGGGAACCTTTATTTCCACCCGCGTAGGAGTGCCCTCAAAAGTAATCTCGGATTCGGGAAGCTCTCTAATTATATCAAATAGGATACGGCCGGGAAGAACAGCGACACCTTTTTTTGTAATATTACATTCAAAAGTTGCGGTAATTGAAACCTCAAGATCGGTAGCAGATATTTTTAGTTTATTATCCAGTGCCTCAAACAGGATATTTGATAAAATCGGTAAAGTTGATTTTGATGGTACGATTTGAAGGATAGATTGAAGGTATCCGCTCAATTTTGATTTAGATAAATTAAATTTCATTCCCATTCTCCGGGTTTTATTCACACTATTATGTATTTATTCTTTCTTTATATATTAAATAAGTAATAATAATAAGGTCTGTTAGTTTGTGATTACCCTCCTGCGGGTTTCTCCTATTTTTATGTCCGACATATATCTGTCTTTATAAACAGAGGATACCGTTTCTGTTGATAGGTTGTCAACAATTGTTTTTTGATAATCAATATATCCACATCGAAAAAAAATCAACATCTTATCAACCGTTTTACAAAAAGGATTTCCACAGTAATCAATTGATTATTTTGGCGGTTATCGCTTCAACTTTTTCCTTGAGTTCGAAGTTTTCAAATATCTTTTTGGTTATTAATTCGCAGGCGTGAATAACGGTTGAATGATCCCGGCCGCCAAACGCCTCACCGATATCCTTAAGGGAAAGCGAAGTGAATTTTCGGCTCAGATACATGGCAATTTGACGGGCCAGAGCAATCTGAGCGGTCTTTTTTCTGGCTTTCATCAGGGATTGTTCGATTCGAAAATAATGTGCGGTTTTTTGCTGGATTAGCGAAACCGTTATTTCTTTGCGGGTTTTGTTAATTTCTTTGGCCAAAATCCGTTTGGCAAACTCAAGATCAATTTCAACCTTTTCGAGGGAGGCGTAGGCCAGTAGTTTGTTGAAACAGCCCTCAAGTTCACGGATATTGCTGGTAATGTTGTCGGCTATAAAATACAGAGCATCTTCGGGGACGGTGATATTCTCCCTTTCGGCCTTGGCCCGCAGGATGGCCACGCGGGTTTCCATCGAGGGTTGTTGCAGGTCGGCAATCAACCCGGATGAAAATCGGGATAGTAGGCGTTCTTCAAGTCCCTTGGTTTCGTGCGGATGACGATCGGATGTTAAAACAATTTGCTTTCCGGTGTGGTAGAGATCGTTGAAGGTGTGAAAGAACTGCTCCTGAGTTGATTCTTTGCCGGAAAAGAACTGAATATCATCGATAAGTAAAACATCGGCGTTGCGATACTTCGATGAAAAATTTGAGATTGTTCCAGTCGAAATTGAGTTGATAAAATCCGATGTAAACTTCTCGGATGAAGCATAGATAACTTTTTTACCGCGACAGTTTTTTAACACCCGATGTCCAATTGCCTGGGCCAGGTGAGTCTTGCCCAGCCCGGTTCCACCATAGATAAAGAGCGGATTATAATTGGTTGTGCCGGGATCGTCGGCTACCGCCACGGCGGCAGCATGGGCAAACTGGTTAAAGTCGCCAACAACCATATTATCAAAGCAATATCTTTTATTAAGACAGGTGACCGGCTCCATTTGAGGTAATACGCTTGTGGATTCTGATTGCGATAGCGGGACAGAAAGTTCCATTTCGGTTTGTGATATTTCATCGCATTTGTAGGTTTCAAAGGAATAAGCTATTCCATTGCCACTGACCTCATCAAGGGCTTCGGATATTAAATCGGAATAATGTCCCTTAAGCCAGTCGGCTACAAACTGGTTGGGAACTTTGATTATTAGTGAGCCGGATGTTCCGTCTTCGCTCTTTTCTTTTTCTCCGGCTTTGGTATGTCTGAACCATGTGCTATAGGAATGTTTTTTTATCCTTAAGGCGATATATTTCAGACAGTTATTCCATAATTGGTTATAATCTAAGCTGTTTATGGCGGTCATTTTCTCCCCGGCTGCTAAAAATCAATTCGGGTAATTCTTCCAATGAATATGATACTTAGAATTTACTATTATTATGGTGTGAAATTTGCAAACAAGTTATCAACAATGTTTAAACAGACATATTTATGCAAAAGGACAGCTGTATTACATTTCCACCACGCTAAGCATCCCCCGGCGCTAAATTATTAACATTTTATAAACATGCTATGGAGCATATTTTACTGACGGTCGCAAGTAACATAAAAAAAGCGGTTGGTCAAGGGCTAAGCCCTTAATATTTTATATATTTGGAAATCGTTATCGTGTCGGTGATTACAAGACATATTTTTTTTCACCATTGTACTATCAAACCCCAAAGTAACCACAAATTAATTTTTTGAAAGTTGTAAGGTATATAAAGGCAATAGGTACAACTTACCTGTTCATATTGACAATTGTGCGGACGATGTTCAGATAATAATCGGCCAGATCGGTCTTATCCGATAGTGCAATTGGTGTCCCATTATCGGCCGCTTCACGGATTTCAGTTTTAATCGGTATCTCGCCAATAAACGGTACTTTAAGATTTTTTGCCAATTCTTTACCGCCGTCTTTGCCGAAGATGTAATCCCTCTTGCCATTACTTTCATAGTACGACATATTTTCAATTACACCCAGGACCGATAGATTAGTTTTCTCGGCCATTTTGGCAACTCGTCCGGCCGTATGTGAAGCTACCGGCTGCGGGGTGGTGATAATCAGAAATTCCGTTTTGGGCAGGGCCTGGCTGATGGTAATAGAAATATCGCCGGTTCCCGGAGGAAGATCGATCAGGAGAAAATCGAGTTTATCCCAGAGGGTATCGTTGATAAATTGATTTATAGCCTTATGGAGCATCGGGCCGCGCCAGATAACCGGTTGGTTTTCATCAAGAAAGAAACCCATCGAAATTACCTGAATATTTTCGTAGCGAAGCGGGACAATATGGTTGTCGATCGTTGTCGGTGCGCCGTCGATACCAAGAATTCTCGGTATAGAGAATCCGTACACATCGGCATCGAGAACACCAACCTTATAATCAAGCGAACTCAGGACGGCGGCAAGATTGGCCGTAACGGTTGATTTGCCGACTCCACCTTTGCCGGAGGAAACAGCAATAATCCGTTTGGCAAAATCACCGGCGATCGGTTCCGGTGTATCATCTTTCGATTTTTTCTTACGGTCACCATACAGCTTCTTGGTCAGGTTCTTACGCTGCTGATCGGTCATAACCCCAAGATCAACCTCAACCTTGGCGACACCATCCAGCTCACCGACTTTAGTGGTGATATCTTCGGTGATTTTTTTCTTAAGGGGACATCCCGCAATTGTTAGAGAAACACCAACCTTAACCGTATTATCTTTTATCTCAACATATTTAATCATATCAAGTTCGGTCAATGGTTTGCGTAGTTCCGGGTCATTAATCTGACCAAGAATATTCATCACTTTTTCTTTATCTACCCGGCTCATTTTATAAATTATCCCTTTATATGTTTTTCTTTTTCCATATAACAAGAAGCCTAATATATTGTTCCGTCTATTGTTGTCAATAAGCGGTGATAAAATATCAGGTAAAAAATTGAATTAGCCTGAGTCTTCGGCAGGAGCAGATTCAGCCGGTTTTGAGTATTTTGAGTAAAACAGAATGTAGAACATAAGAATAATTATTCCGACCGTTATGGCGGCGTCGGCAATATTAAAGGTCCACCACCGCTCGATTGTTCTCCCGAACATATTAAAATCAAAAAAGTCAAAATCGAGAAAATCGACAACCCGGCCGGATTGAACCCTATCAATTATATTACCAACCGCGCCCCCGGCAATAAGGGCCATCGAATTGGCGATAAATCCCCGTGAGCGATTAACATAGATAAAGTAAATAACCATTATCAAAATGGCGGCCGCCGAAATAAGATAAAAAGCGGGACCCCCGAAAGTGGTACCCATGGCGCCGCCTTCATTATAGATTAATTTTAATTGGAAAAAATCGCCGAGGGCCCGATATGTTTCACCCTCAATCAGTTTTGCCACAGCCCACATTTTGGTCAGCTGATCAATAAGGGCAACAACAATCAGTATCAGCGAGGGAACAATAAGCTTTTTAAAATCAGCGCCGGCTTTTTTTGGCATTCTCTTCTTTTTCTTTACATTCGATGCAATATCGAGCGTGAGGAACCGCCTCTAATCTGGCTTTGCTAATCGGTTTGCCGCAGGTGTGGCAGTTGCCATATACGCCTTTGCGGAGACGTCGGAGGGCTTCATCGATATGATAAAGCAATCGTCCCGATTTGGAGGTAAGCATAAAGGCCTTTTCCCGTTCCATGGCATCGGTACCCTGATCGGCCATATGGTATGAATATCCGGAGATATCTCCGGTAGCCTCTTTGATGGTTGAATCTATCTGCGTTTTACGGTCGTTACGCAGGGCTACCATCTCCTCTCTTTTTTTCAGGAGGAGCTTTTCATACTTTTTTAGTTCAGACTTTTTCATCTGTGCTCCTATTTATTTTTTAATAACGGCGATATTTGCCTTAACGCCATTTATATTCCAATTTTTCCCCTCGCTGTCATCCGGGAGCGGATTTACCTGATCAATTTTATCGGCCAGAGTTTCGTCGCAAATTGTGGCCTGATATTTATCCAGCGCCGAGGCGAGCGGGTCGGATGTATCGACCAAAATCTCTATCCGATCGGTCACCTCAAATCCGGAGGATTTTCTCATGTTTTGAACCTTGTTGACAATTTCTCGAGCAAAACCCTCATCACGCAAATTATCGTCAATTTCTGTTTTTAACGCAACAGTTATTCCATCGGTACTGTCAACGGCAAAACCATCTTTTTCGTTTTTGTCAATGATCAGTTCGTCAGCGGCAAGTTCGATTTCAATCCCGCCAATATCTAATTTCAATACGCCGGAAGACTGAAACTGTTTGATATCATTCTGACTCAGTTTGGCAATTTGAGCGGCTGTTTCTTTGGCATTTTTTCCCAGTCTCGAACCCGCCGCCGCAAAGTTAAGTTTTGCCTGATAGCTGACCACCTCGGAGATATTTTTAAGCTCTTCAACCTCTTTGACATTCAATTCGTCTTTGATAATCTGCAAGACAGGGCCAACTTTCTCGAATTGATTCAAGCCGGGAATATTAATCAGAACCCCGGACAAAGGTTGACGAACTTTCAGATTTTTATGATTACGGGCGGCGCGTCCGGTAGAGACGATTTTTTGCGCCAGCGCCATCGATTCTTCGATATCGGATATAATGAGTTCTTCATTGTAAACCGGGTATTCGGTCATATGGATCGACTCCAGTCTTCCATTGTTTTTCTCGGCTTTGGTCAGTTCGTTCCATAGGTATTCCGATGTGAACGGGCAGTATGGGGCAATCAAGCTAAAAGTGCCATGCAAAATGGAGTAAAGCGTCAGATAGGCCCGCATCTTTGATGGATCATCTTCCGGAGCCCAGAACCGCCGCCGGTTAAGACGGATATACCAGTTGGATAAATCATCAATGACAAAATCGGTAACTATTCTGGTCGGTGGGGTCAAGTCATAGTTATCGAGACGGTCAGTAACATTCTTTACCAGCGTGTTAAAGCGAGAAATAATCCAGCGATCGATAAGTTCCGGTTCCCCGGCCAGATTCTCCAGAAATTCAGCCACCGAACTGCTATCGATTGCGGCCCGTTCGGCGATGTTATCAATATTGGCATAAAGGGCAAAGAAACCGTATGAGTTTTTTAGGGTATCAAAAAATTTCTTAATAACCTCAAGCAAATGATCTTCGTGGAATCTGGTCGGTAGCCATGGATTGGAGTTGTTTAGCAAATACCATCGCAGTGGATCGGCCCCATATTTTTTGAAGATCACAAACGGATCATTTACATTCCCTTTGTGTTTTGACATTTTTTTGCCATTGGCATCCAGAATCATTTCCATAACGATTACATTTTTGAAAGCAGGTTTGTCAAAAAGAATTGTCGAAATTGCAAGCAATGAATAAAACCAGCCGCGGGTTTGATCGACCGCCTCGGAAATAAAATCGGCCGGATATTTTATCTTAAACATATCTTTGTTTTCAAACGGATAATGCCACTGGGCATAAGGCATTGCGCCGGAGTCAAACCAGGTGTCGATTACTTCCGGGATACGGGTCATAGTGCCGCTGCATTTTTCGCATTTAAGTTTGATATAATCGATATTCGGTTTATGCAGTTCAAGTTCAGCAGGAACATCGACACCATCTTTTCTAAGCTGTTCTATCGATCCAACCGCCGTTTTATGTCCGCAGGAATTATCGTCACAGATCCAAATCGGCAAGGGTGTGCCCCAGAACCGCTCCCGGGACAAGGCCCAGTCGACATTGTTTTCCAGCCAGTTGAGCATTCGGCCGACACGGATCTCATCGGGATACCAGTTGGTGGCGTTATTATTTTTTATCAGTTGCTCTTTAAACTGGGTCGTTTTTATATACCAGCAATCGCGAGAGATATAAATCAGCGGCGAATCACAGCGCCAGCAGAATGGATAATTGTGAATATATGCTTCTGTTTTAAACAGTTTGTCGGTACTTTTTAAATCTTCAATTATTTCAGGATCGGCATCCTTGATATATTTACCGGCATATTTTCCGGCGGTTTCGACGAAGTGACCATTTTCGGCGACCGCCTGCAATACGGGAAGTCCGAATTTCTGACCAACTTCATAATCATCGGCGCCGTATCCGGGAGCGATATGGACAATTCCGGAACCATCCTCAAGCGTTACAAAATCGGCGTTGATTACATAGAATGCTTTATCAGCCAGGTCCTTAAAAGTATCAAAAATTGGGACATATTTTCTATTTTGAAATTCTGAACCCTTTTTGATTTCAATTATATCGACTTTTCCGCCGAGAATTTTTGTAATCAAAGCTTCTGCTAAAACCAACTTTTCACCCTCAAATTCAACCAGAGCGTAGTTTGCTTCCGGGTGCATACAAAGCGCGGCGTTTGAGGGCAGAGTCCAGGGCGTTGTGGTCCAGACCAGATAGGAGAAATCGGCATCGGTTGCCTTAACCTTGATAAAGACCGAGGGATCAGAAACTTCAGCATATCCCTGTGCAACTTCATGGCTGGATAAACCGGTTTCACATCGGGGACAAAATGGAACCGTTTTAAATCCTTTGTATATTAAATTCCGGTCAAAGAAGTTTTTCAGAATCCACCAGACCGACTCGATATAATCACTGGTGAGCGTAACGTAGGCGTCATCGAGATCAAGCCAGTAGCCAAGTTTTCGGGTATATTCGTTCCACTCATCAAGATATTTAAAAACAGATTCTTTGCATTTGGTATTGAATTTTTCAATCCCGTATTCTATTACTTTGGCCTTGGTATCGAGCTGAAGAGCTTTTTCGACCTCTATTTCTACCGGTAAACCATGAGTGTCCCAGCCTGCCTTGCGATCAACGCGAAATCCCTTCATCGATTTATACCGACAGATAATATCTTTTATGGTTCGGGATATTGCATGATGCACTCCGGGTTGGCCATTGGCGGTCGGCGGGCCTTCATAGAAAGCAAAATGAGGGCGATCTTTAGCGGCCTCAAGTGATTTTTTGAATATCTTTTTTTCATCCCAGAATTTGAGAACTTTCTCTTCCAGATTTGGGATGCTAAAATCTTTTAGTTGGTCAAACTTCATTTCATAATCACCGCAAATAATTGTTTAAAGCCTAATAATTTAACTTCTTTATCGGGCTAAGTAAAGGGAAAATTAAGCCGGAAAGGAATAGAAATCTTATTATTGTTTTCCGGGTTTCGTTCGATAAATTAGTATCTCAAATTTTAATATTCTTTTTCTGCTTGACTTGGGAATGAGGCATCTTTTTTATTAAACGATGAGTTCTTTTAATCGGCGAACAACGGCCGTCATATTTTTTACCGGCCTGTTAATAATAATAGTCAATCTAACCTGGTGGGTGTTCTATACAAAAACTGAAACCAGCTTTGAAGAACAGTTGTCCCGACGGCTCGGTTCGCTGGCCGTTTTGGGCGCATCCGGTTTTAATTCGAAAACAGTTGCCGCTCTGGCCGATGGTTACTTATCGGCCTATGAAAAGGCGCTTGACCAACTTGAGCAAATTAAGGGGGCCGACTCTTTATCGGAGGTGTTTATACTTGACGCCGATTATAATTATCTGGTAACAACTTCGCCTGATGAAGATTCAATCTATTATCTGGTTTTGATAAACAGAGAGGCTATTGATTCGGTTTTTTTTAATATAAGCGATGATTATTTTTCTTCGATTTCGGCCAGCTACCGGACCGATGATTTCATCCTGAAATCGGCTTTTGCGCCTCTTTTCGACAGCACCGGAGAAGTTCGAGCGGTCCTTGGTATAGAGGCCGATGTTGATTATACCGACAATCTTCTCAGCCTGCGCCGAAGTCTTTATATATCAACCGCCGTTTCGGTCGGAATCGGTATTTTGTTTGGGATAATATTTTTTCTGATTCAAAGAAGAATCGGCTCGGCCGAACGTTCAATATTGCTCTCTCAATCACAGGCCAATCTGGGCCGGATGGTGGCGGTGGTGTCGCATGAGATAAAAAATCCATTGATGATAATGCGAGCCTCGGCGGAAAATCTAAAAAAAGCAAACAATAAACCGGAAGCCGATTTTATTCTTGAGGAAATCGATCGACTCAATCAGATAGTCAGCGGATACCTTGGTTTTGCCGCCGGGAAATTAGCCCTAAAAATGGAACCGGTAAAAGTTGTTGAGCTTGTTTCTGAAATAATAAATAAGTTTGCTCCCCGCCTCAAAGAAAAAAATATCCTGCTGAAGTATGAAGCCAAAGAAGATGAAAATGAAAAAAATAAAAATATTAAAATTATGGCCGACCCAATTGCCCTGCGACAGGTGATAATTAATCTGATTCTCAATGCCTCTGAAGCCGTGGCCGACGGCAGTAATCCGGAAATTATAATAAATATCAAACGCCGGATAAATCAGACGCAGATAATAGTCACCGATAATGGTCCCGGTATTGATCCGAAAGCGTTAAAAAATATATTTGAGCCGTTTTATACCACCAAAACCAAAGGCTCCGGTCTGGGACTTTTCCATACCCGCAAATTAATGGAAACGATGAGCGGGACGATTAATGTCGAAAGTGGAGGCAAAAAACAAACGAAGTTTGTTTTATCTCTGCCGCTTGCCGATAAGGAAGAATAGTATGTCGAAAAACATTTTGGTCATAGATGATGAACGGAAGATGACCGTTCTGATTGAAAACGCCCTCAACGAAGAGGGATTTGCTGTCACGTCGTCCAATTCTTCCGAACAGGCACTTGAGCTTATTGATAAACATTCGTTTGATATTATAATTACCGATCTTTCGATGCCGAAAGTGACCGGGATTGATATTCTTGAGAAGGCCAAACAAAAGGGTGGAAGCGAGGTAATCTTAATGACCGCTTTTGGCTCGGTCGAATCGGCCGTTCAGGCGATGAAAAGCGGTGCCGCCGATTATATTCAAAAACCATTTTCGATGGATGAGTTGTGTCTTTTATGTCAGCGGCTGGCCGAGAAACAAAATCTTGCCGGGCTTTCTGAACTTATGGCGGTCGATCTAAAAAAAATAACCTCTGATAAATTCATTGGAAAATCGGATGCCGCCGCCAAAATGCTTGACATGATTTCCAAAGTCGCTCCGACCGATACCAGTGTTTTATTGGTTGGTCGCTCCGGCACCGGGAAAGAACTGGCCGCCCGTATGATTCATGAAAATTCGACCCGAAAAGATAAACCGTTTATCGCGGTAAATTGCGCCGCTTTGACAGAAACCCTGTTGGAATCGGAGCTTTTTGGACATGAAAAAGGTGCTTTTACCGGGGCCGTATCGCAAAAGCGCGGGCGGTTTGAACTGGCCAGCAATGGCACTATTTTTCTGGATGAGATCGGAGAAACCTCGGCGGCCCTGCAAACCAAGCTTCTGAGAGTTCTGGAGGAACGTCAGTTTATTCGAGTTGGCGGTGTTGATAATGTGGTGGTTGATGTTCGTGTTATTGCGGCCACAAATCGAAACCTGAAGGAGGAAATCAAAAACGGTAATTTTCGTGAGGATCTATTTTTCAGGTTAAATGTTTTTCCGATTGAAATACCGAATTTAAATGAGCGAATCGATGACATCGGTGATCTTTCAGAGTATTTTTTAAACAAAAATAATTATCCTTTTCCTCAACTATCCGATGAAGTACTCGCACTTTTTAAATCATATAATTGGCCGGGAAATATTCGAGAGTTGAAAAATATACTTGAACGGGCGATAATTCTGGCCGCCAGCGAGAAGATAGAGATTGAACATATAGGAATCGAAGATGAAACCGAAAAGGCTCCGCTTGAGATTGCCTTGGCGGAAGATTCTCCCTCGGGTTTAGAAGGCGCTGAGAAATCTATGATTGAAGAGGCTCTAAAAAAGGCGGGCGGCAACAAAACCGAGGCGGCCAAACTGCTTAAAATTACAAGACGGCGATTATATTCAAGGATGAAATTTCACGGAATAAATGGACATTGACGGCCGAAATGTACCTTGAGGTTCAATATAAAATAAGGAACAAGTCTTGTTGGGCTGTAACGCAATGACAGACATAGAGTTATATTATTTTCTATTTCGGCACGGGGATTGATATATACTTCTCTGAGTCAAAAAAAGGAGAAAGGTATGAAGAAATTATCAAAAATTATAATTGTTGTATTGTTGGTTGGATTTTTAGCCCCATCGCTGGTTTACAGCCAGCAATCACAGCAAACTCAGCGCCGTTTTGAGCAGGAATTCAGAACAACCAATGAGGTTATTAATCAAGCCAGAAATATAATTTCCAGCTCCGGTATTGACAGAGGTCGGAAATTGTTAAAGCTGGCCGAACAGATTCAGACCCAGGCCCGGAATATGGGGCTAAGCCGTAATTTTGCTAATGGCATAACATTGACACTCAATGCCAGAGAAAAAGCGAAAAATGCCGCACAAATTAATCGACAGGCTAATGAAAATGAAAGTCTGGTTCGTCGTCAGCTTGAAAAAACAGAAAGACTTCTTGATAGAATCAGATCTTCAATGCTTACAGATGCCGGACGTAAGATCGAATCGCTGTATAATACCGCTCGCGAAAACCAGCGTCGTGCCCGCGAGTTTTATAATAATTATCAATTGCGGCCGGCTCTCAAATTGTCTCGACAGGTCGAGAATACGCTGAAGCGGCTGATTGAGCGGATTAAGGAAATGAATGGAAACCTGGAGCAGTTGAAGAATCAGATTAACAGATTGGAGAATAAGATTATTCGTGTTGAAAATATGATGGAAAATTGCGGCAGCGAAAGAGCCGAACAGACGCTCAGCGAAGTCAAAAATCGGTTTGAAAATATCAAAAGGATGCAGAATAACGGGGAATTTGAAGGAATTGAAAACAGGCTCCGGACAATGAATCAGCGTCTGAACTCTGCCATTGAGATGTGCCAGGGCACAAATTTTCAGATGGAACAACTGAACCGGCTGAGATCGGAAATGGATAGAGTTGCCTCTTCAATTCGGGAAAGCGGCAACAAACGGGCTCAAAAACTGTTTAAAACCGCGGAGAAAAATCTTCAGAAAGCCGAGCGATTCTGTCTTGCCGGCGATTCTGAAGCCTGTGCCGCAAATGTCAAAGCGGCCCAAATTAACTTGAGAAAGGCTAAAAAATTAGCGGGATTATAGAATTTGCGGTTGATAATTAGACTAATAAATCTGGCGCTTGTTCTCTTTATAATAAATGCCGGAGCTGTTCTTGCCGACAGTTCCGGCGGTTTTAATTTACGGGCCGGGGTTGGTTATGATTATATTTCGCAGGAATATTTTCTTGAAACTGACAGCGCTTATCTGAATCCGGATACATCACTAAAATCAGCCCTGCTGAAAAAAGATTATCTTAATAATAAAAAGGGTTTTCTCTTTTTAGGCTATATCTCTAATCCCAAAATTGACGGAAAATTTAATCAAATATATGAAGTCGGATGGGAACAAACAGAGGAATTGTTTCGAATTCTCGCTTCCGGCAGGGTGGGCAAAAAATGGCAAAAAAGCCAGCTTGAGGGTAATTTCAGACTGGAATTAAAAGAAAATTATAAGAGCACGGCCGATCCCGGCGAAGAGTTGACCATCTTAAATGGCTATTTGGATTACCGCTATCAACTATCAAACATGACCAATCTGCGATCCAGAATCTACGGCGAACGTGTCATATTTGACACCGTTGAATCTTATATTTATAACTATTCCAGGTATGGAATTGAACTCGGCTTTGGTCTTTTTACTCATGATTTAAACTCAATTTCTGTTACTTCGGCCTTTGAAATAAGAGATGTTCCCGATTCAAATCAGCTTGATTATGGTCTCCTTCGGGGAAATTTGGACTATTTTGGGACAGTTTTTGGGGCCTATTTGACCGCCGATTTTGGCCTTGAATTGAGAAATTATAACCAGTCAAACAGCCGGGATGACTATCTTTTGTTAAATTTCAATAGCGACTTCAGAATACCGCTGGGCCGGAATTTCTTCCTGACGACCAAACAGAATGTAGAATATTTCAATTTTTCGCAGGATGGTTTTATAAACGATGACTATTATCTGGCTCGTTTAGGTGTTTTTACGGAGCATAATTTGGGACGATTTTCAGCTTCATTTGGTCCCGAAATTGAGCTTTTAAATATCGATTCCGATTATACAAATGACGATGATTACGCCGAAATTATGGCGGTTATTGGAGCCGATTATTTCGGATCGGGGGGGCTATTTTTTATGATAGAAAATAAATTTGGAAAACGAAACTATAAAAACGACTCTGTTTACAGATCCGAATTTCTGTTTGACCGGGCCAATTTAATCGGCAGTGCCCGGATTTTCGGCGACCTGAATTTCGATATATTGTTATCTTTTGATATTGAATTTCACGATATCCAAAGCGATGACAGCCGCCTGTATTTGGTTTCCGGGGGTCTTTCGTATCATTTTTAAAACTGATTTGGAGTCAGGATCGGGTTCTCCAAAAGCTCTATTTTTGTTGGTTTAGCCGTTTGATATTGTGAATTTATTCACATAATTTACCGAAATTTATTTAGAATTTATGTGATTACTGATAAACGTATTATGAAATCATTTACATAGTCGATCAAAATTTATTTAAAATTTATGCGATTAATGATAAACATATTGTGAATATATTCACATGGTTGAGCAAAATTTATTTAGAATTCACAGGATTAATGATAAATATATTGTGAAAATATTCACATAATTGAACAAATTTATTTAGAATTTACGCGATTAATGATTAACGAATTGTGAAATATTTCACATTGTTAAAATAAATGATTGAGAATATTTTATATTTTATCTTTCGACTTTAAATTACATTGTGAATTATTTCACATTATTAAAGGGATTGGCAGTTGCTTTTTGAGATTCCCGATTCCTGATTGAGAAGCCTTAGTTATTTTTCCGGGGTTATATTGAAGTTTTAAGAAATCGATTTTTTCTATCCGTCCAGGCGGTCACGTGAATATAGATTGTGAATATATTCACAATATAGTGCCCTCCTTGAGATTGTGAGTGATATCCACAGGGATAAATTTGTTCAAAAAATATTGTGAATAGTTTCACAATATTAGCTTGTTTAGAGATATATTTCGGTATCCCGGCCGATTGATTTTTGGGGGCATGCTGGGTAAGTTTGAATTTGTATTTTAATCAATCGAAAATCTTTGATGATCTAAATGTTTTCCCCTGCAAAAATTTGACGGCTTATTTTTGATTTAGGTTTAGCAGTTATGAAGAATATAAATAGTTTCTAAAAGAATATCGATTTCGGTATGTTTTCGGCTATTTTTGACCAAATGTATTACTACACATAATAGTATTTGCATATATTTTCAATTATTTTAATTTTTTCCTTGACAAGAGAATATTATTTGTTATACTGTAGCTGTCCAGGGAATAGTTGTGTTATAGAATCACTTCTGTTAAGCGGCTGGCGCACCTTTTGTAAGGTTATAAAAGATATAGTCTTACAGTTTCAGTTAAGTTCTTATTGACAGGCCTTTTAGATATTTTGAGATGGTCATAAGATGATAACATCTTGTAATCATTTCTGTATTTCCAAAAACAAATCTTAATCTTTTCGATTATTAAAGACGTTTTCGGGTTAAAAGTTTTGGATTTTCAGATTCTTTTGATTTGGAAAGGTATTCTTTATGTTGAGGAGGTTGAGGCGAGGTTTATCCGACACCCCGTCTGTAGCAGAAGTTCGGAATCTAATGGGTATATTTTTGGAAAGTTAATTTTTAAAGATACCTATTACTTAATTAATTTAATGAACCTTTAAATTGTTTAAAGGAGCATTATAATGATGCAAAAAAGAAAATCGTATTTATCTTT
>CBFCZE010000031.1:0-24916 GCA_965602655.1 uncultured bacterium | reverse complement strand
GGCTGCAATAAATAGTTATATGTGCTTTCTCCTTCCTCGCTCATATGTTGTGACAATATTGAAGGTATCAACGATTCAATTTTGACCGGATCAGAATTTGGCTTAAGTAAAAGATATAAGTAATCTTTCCAAATCCCGGTCCAATCATTGATGTCTATGCCGTTAGTTTCAAGAGTACTATAAGATATCAAAGCGTCACCGTGAATCTTGGTGTTGCTGGGAAAATTTGCCAGTATTCCCGCAACCTGAAAATCGGGTTCATCATCAATTTTAAGGACCTGACCGACCGGGTCATTATCACCAAATAATTGGTGAGCAAGATCCTGAGTCAAATAAATTGTATTGGGCCTTTTCAAATCGGCCAGTGCGTTACCTTTGATAACCTTAATATCAAAAACATTCATAAAATCGGGTTCGACGTATAATATTTCCAGACCCTTTATGATATTACTCTCATGGCTGATTTTTGCATCCCAATTAAAATGAAATCTGGCAAACGCTTCTATATTGGGGCTATTTTCCAAAAGTGCCGGACCAAGCGGCGGGGCGGCACAGGCCATAGCGGCGTCTCCCATGTATGGATGATAAAAATCGACGCAGACTCGATATATTCTATCAGACTTCGAGTGGCAATCCTCAAAGGAAAACTCGTGCAGAATAAATGCCGCCACCATTAAACATATTGTAAGACCTATCATCAGTCCAAAAATGTTTATTAAAGAATAAACCGGCTGGCGCCGCAGATTCCTGATCGCGATTTTAAGATGATTTTTTAACATAGACTTTCTCCCTATCATTCATATTTAAGCGTTTCCACCGGATTGGAACGGGCCGATTTTATTGCCTGTCCACTCACAGTAAGAAGTGCAATCAGCAGCGCCAATAAACCGGCCATGATGAAGACTTCCCATCCAATTTGAGTTCTATACGCAAAATTCTCAAGCCAGTTATCTATTGTGAAATAAGCAATCGGCCAGGCTATAATTGTCGCGGCAATAACCAATAGTACAATTTCTCTGACCAGTAACCGAATTATCATCGGCACCGATGCGCCAAGCACCCTTCTGATGCCAATTTCTTTTTTCCGTCGCTCGGCGGCAAACGAGGCCAATCCAAACAGGCCAAGACACGATATAAAAATTGCCAGCCATGTTGACCATGAAAAGATTGCGCCAAGTCTCCGTTCAGCCTTATAATAATTATCCAGGGTTTCGTCGACAAAATTATATTCAAAAGGAAATTCGGATGCATATTCATTCCATTTGGTTCTTAACAGATTAACGGCTTTTTCATTGGAACCGGCGTCAACCCGGGCTGACAAATAAAACAGCGCCGACGGGTTATGAATTAAAATCATCGGACCAACCGAATTGTAGAGAGAAGCATTATGGAAATCTTTTATAACTCCAACAATCAATCCCTCGTGCGGGGTCGGCACAATATCACCCTCATAACTTTTGAATGAAATATATTGTCCGACAGGTGAATCGAGGCCCATTATTTTTGCGGCCGTTTCATTAAGAATAAACCCGGCTGCGTCGCTGGTTTGATATTTGTTTATAAAGCTTTCCCCTGATAATATTTTTATTCCATAAGCCTCAATATAGTTGTCTGCTATATTCCCGCACTGCCATACCATTTCATCATTATCATTTTCAACTTTGATTTTTCCGTCCCAGGAAATTTCAATTGCCGGATTAAATGTCTCGGTTGGAGGAAGCCCTCCCGTGATTTCAGTAAAGGCAGGATTCTGCAATAAGGTTTCCTTAATGCTTTCATAATTTTCTGCAAATGAGCCGCGCATTTGAATATAGATCATTTGGTTTTTATCAAATCCTAAATCGGTACTTTGCATAAAACCAAGTTGCTTAAAAATAACCACTGCAGTTATTATTAAAAAAACAGAAGCCCCAAATTGAAGTACCACCAAACCTTTTCTTAATAATGAACCGGACTTAAGTGATTTCTGATTACTTTTTAATACTTGAGCAGGTCTGAATGAGGCAAGAAAAATAGCCGGATAACTTCCGGCCAAAAGTCCGGTAATTATTACTAATACAATAGATCCAATCATAATCATTGGGTTACTGATAATTCCGAAGTCAAGATTTTTTCCTGACCAACCGCTGAATTGGGGCAGGAATAGCTCGGCCAATAATACTGCAATAACAAACGCTATAGCCGATAAAATCAATGACTCGCCGTAAAATTGTCTCATCAGATCTGCTTTTCGGGCACCAATGACTTTTCTTACCCCTATCTCTTTGAGTCTTGTTCCGGCACGGGCAGTAGCGAGATTCATAAAATTCACACAGGCAATTAGCAGAACCAAAAATACCAGCGCCGAAAATAGATAAACGTACTTTATATCGCCCTTAGCTTTAAGATAATCTTCTACATCATGATATAGATAAATTTCATCGATCGGTTGTAGATCAAGATTTATTTGATGTTCACGTTCGGGTCCATATTTATTCATCACTCCTGATATTTTCTGCCTGACCTCATCTATGTCTGCCGACTCATGTAACAATACATAACTATAAAATGCTGAAGCCTTCCAGTTATTAAGCATATCTTTTAAATATTGCGGAATAGATTCAAACGGCATCAGGCAATCAAACTGCATGTGTGAATTGTGTGGGATGTTTTCCATAACGCCGGTAACTGTAAAATCACGGCGATCAATATTTAATACCTCTCCAATCGGATTGATATTACCAAAATATTTCTCCCGCATATTTTCGGAGATAATAACCGAAGAGATATCATTTAAAGCTGTCTTTGCTTCTCCTTCAATTAATGGAAATGAAAACATCCGCAGGAAATCGGGATCGGCCACCGCGACAACATCATTTTGATATTTAATGTCACCAAACTTGATTAATTTGGGACCATCGATAGAAAACCGTGTGGCCGCAATAATATCAGAATAATCCTCTTTTAATGTCGGCCCGGCCGGCATCGGCGTTAAACCGCTTTTGCCATCATTTTTGTCCATGTTTTGTTTCGAAACCCGAAACAGACGATTTCTATTTTGATGAAATTTATCATAACTTAGTTCATCATTGACCCAGAGCATGATTAAAATACAGCAGGCCATCCCGACCGCTAATCCGGTAATATTGATTAGCGAATAACCCCTATGTCTCTGAATATTTCTGAGCGCGATTTTTAAATAATTTTTAAACATAATCCTCTTCCCTCCAAATCAATCCACTAT
The DNA here is from genome assembly GCA_965602655.1 of uncultured bacterium. Lineage (GTDB taxonomy): Bacteria > Zixibacteria > MSB-5A5 > GN15 > PGXB01 > JAAERC01. The sequence continues at coordinate 21,693 of CBFCZE010000031.1, read as the reverse complement.
CCATCCATCCTTCAAATTGATTATACGGTTGCCATAGGCCGCATTTTTTTCCGAATGGGTCACTTGAATAAATGTTGTCCCGTCTTCATTCAGTTTTTTGAACAATTCCATAATTTCCTTGCCTTGTTCGGAGTGAAGATTCCCGGTTGGTTCATCGGCCAAAATCAGTTTGGGGGTGGCGATAACCGCTCTGGCGACACCAATCAATTGCTGTTGTCCGCCGGATAATTGATTCGGGAACAAATCTTTTTTGCCAACCACCTGGAATCTGTCGAGAATATCACAGACCATACTTTTTCGCTGAGCGCTCTTTATTTTTTTGTATAAAAGCGGCATCTCCAGATTTTCATACACCGTCAGCTCATCAATAAGATGATAGCTTTGAAAAACGAATCCGATATGTTCTTTATATAAATTTGCCCGTCTCTTCTCATTTAAAGTATGAGCTTCTTCATCCAAAAAATAGTAATCACCTTCCGAGGCAGTGTCGAGCATGCCTATAATATTCAGAAGCGTCGATTTACCGGCACCGGAGGGGCCCATAATCGTGATGAATTCACCCTCATTTACTTCCATATTTATTTTCCGTAAGACATATGTGTTCACATGCCCGGTACTGTAAAATCTGGAAATGTTCCTCAGCTTAATCATATTTTCCCCTGTAACATTTTATAATATTCAAAAACATAGCCATTCAATATTGCATCTGTTAGCTTATTCATATTTCAGCGTCTCCACAGGATCTGCTCTGGCCGCCCCTGCCGCCTTAAAACCGACTGTCAATAGGGTAATGATTAGAGTCCCGGCACCTGTTATCAAAAATACCCACCATTCAATACTTATGTGATATGCGAAATCCTGGAGCCATTTGCTCATGGCGTAATACGCAATCGGCCAGGCAATAAGATTGGCCAGTCCGACCAAAAGTATAAATTCTTTGGATAAAAGATTTATAATACAGGGAACCGAAGCCCCAAGAACTTTGCGAATACCGATTTCTTTGGTACGTTGTTCCGCCGAATATGTGGCCAGACCAAATAGTCCCAGGCAGGAGATAATAATAGCCAGCGCCGAAAAATAACTGAACAGTATTCCAAGCCTTTGCTCACTTCTATAAAGCTCATCAAAATAGTCATCCAGAAATCGAAACTCAAAAGGAAATTGGGGAGAAAATTTATGATAAATGTCTTCGATTTTTGCCAACGCCGCTGGAATATTTTTAGGCTTAATCTTGATGGCAATATAATTGTACCAATCAGGATCTATAAAAATACCCATCGGTTCCACTTTCAAATTTAGAGGGTGAAAATTAAAATCCTTTATTACGCCAATAATGGGTGAGTTCAAAGGACCTATTTTCCCAATCGGATTTTCCATTCCCATTGCCTTAACTGCTGTTTCGTTGAGAATGATGCCGTCGGTGTCGCTGGCTATATCCTTGGAGAAAAACCGCCCAGAAACCATTTTGGTGCCAAAGGTTTTATCAAAATCATAGTCAGCCCCAATTCGAAATAAAAGAATTTTTTTGTCGCCGGCATTGCCCTCCCACTCATTAATATCAGTACTCGCCCCATAGTGTACTCCTACTCTATTAGATGTTGCCGTAACACTCAAAATATCAGTGTCAGCCGATAATTCCGTTCTAAATGATTCATAATGCTCCGCAAGACCATTGTTCATAGGGATGTAGACTATATTTTCTCTGTTAAATCCCAAGTTTTTGTTTCTAAGAAAATCAAGCTGGTTAGAAACCAGTATGGTAGATACAATAAGAATGATCGAAAGCGCAAACTGGGACGTTACCATTACTTTTCTAAAAAGAGGTGAACCGAATTTGCCAATCCCTTTTAAAACTCTGGCCGGTTTAAATGATGATAAAAATAAAGCGGGATAAATTCCAGACAGCAATCCGGTAATTAAAGCCAGACCGCCCATCGCCAGAAATAAATTATTATCCAGGAGAGCCAGATATAATTGTTTTCCGGAGAGATCATTAAATACCGGGAGCAATAATTCTGTAAAAGTAATTGCCAATAGCAGAGCCAGCAAAGAAAAAATTATCGATTCTCCCAGAAACTGAATCCTGATATTGTATCGACTGGCCCCCACCACCTTTCTAAGGCCGATTTCTTTGGCTCGCTTAATTGATCGGGCGGTTGATAAATTCATAAAGTTAATGCAAGCAATCAATAGAACAAAAATGGCTGTGGTCGAAAAGATATAAATTTGAGTAATTGTACCATCACCGTTTAATCCATACAAGTGAATATCCCTAAACGATTGAAGAAAAAGAAAAATATCAAAATCGGAGTCAATTGATCCCAAAAAATTATGGATTTTGGGATTTAGAACATCGACAGCGGAAATGTCTTCAAGTGAGACATAAGTCTGATAACCAAAATCGCCCCAGCTTTCCAAAAAACCGTCACTCTCAATCTTAGAAAGCGAGGCAAATTGAGTGTATATGTCCAGATCAAACAGACTATTGGTCGGTATATTTTTTATTACACCGGTTATGGTTAAGTCAAACAGATTATCAATCGTCAGAACCTGACCGATGGGATCTCTTTCTCCAAAAAATTTGTCTGCCATTCTTTCGGTGATAACCGCAGAAAACGGTAAATTAAAAGCTGTTTCCAAATTGCCTTTTATAAATGGAATTGTAAAAATTTCAAAAAGTGACGGATCCGCAAAACCAATTCTCTCTTTAAATAACTGGTCTCCAAATTTTATTATTTTCCCTCTTTTTCTGGGAGAATACCGCGCATAATTAACAATACCCGGGTATTTGTCTTTTAGGGCCGGCCCTAAAGCCGGTGGAGTGGCCCTGTGATTGCGCATGCCCCCCGATTGATCATACCGAATACATACGCGGTAAATATTATCCAAATTTTCATGATAACGATCTCGGCTGTACTCATCCTGCACCCACAACATAATAAGAATACAAACCGTCAAACCGATTGCCAGACCAACAATATTTATAAAAGAATAGCCTTTATGCCTGACAATATTCCTGAAGGCTATCTTAACATAATTTTTAAACATGGAACTGTTCTTGGATATTCTCGGTGATTATACTGCCGTCAAAAAGATGAACAATTCTGTGACCGCGTTCGGCATATGCCGGAGAATGGGTGACCATTATAATCGATGTCCCGGCCGAATTTAAATCGGACAATATTTGCATAACCTCGTCACCGTTTTTAGAATCGAGATTTCCGGTCGGCTCGTCGGCCAGAATCAGTTTTGGTTTGGCAACAACGGCACGGGCAACGGCCACACGCTGCTGTTGCCCGCCTGACAGCTGCTGCGGAAAATGATTTTTACGGGGAACTATTTGCATCTTTTCCATCGCCTCTGCTACTCGCTCTTTTCGATCCGATGAGGGAACATTGAGATACAAAAGAGGTAATTCAATATTTTCAAATACGGTTAACTCATCAATCAGATTAAAACTCTGAAAAACGAACCCAATATTATTTTTCCGCAGATTGGCGCGCTGTTTTTCAGAATATTTCGATACCTCTTCGCCGAGAATATGATATTCTCCGCCGGTCGGATTATCTATCATGCCCAGAATATTCAACAAAGTCGTTTTGCCGCATCCTGACGGACCCATCACCGAAACAAATTCGCCCTCGGCTACTTCGAAATTCACATTATTCAGCGCCGTCGTTTCAACTTCTTCGGTCATATGGATTTTTGTAAGGTTGACTGTTTTAATCATTTGCCTTTTCTCCGTTTATTTTGTCATTATTATTTTTTATTTAATTCTATCTTAATTTTTCAAAATCAGTTTATCGTTATCGCCAAAGTTATCATAGCTGGAGGTAATCACCTTTTCGCCCGGTTTTAGCCCCTCTAATATTTCAAGAACCAGAGGATTCTGCCGTCCGGCCTTAATGTCTCTCTTGACAGCAAAATCCTCTGAATCATCCAGTACATAAACCCATCGCCCACCTGTTTTCTGATCAAATCCTCCGCGTGCCAAAAGAACTGCCGTACCGGGATCGCCAAGTTCCAGACGAATACGAAGCGTCTGTCCGCGTCGGATGTCAGAAGGTGTTTCACCAACAAAATTCATATCAACCCGAAATCTCCCCTCTCGGACCTCCGGGTCAACCTTGCGCACCTCCAGTTTGTATTTCTTTCCGGTCAATTCAAAGGTTCCGGCCTGTCCGTTATCAATTCGTGCGATATAATGCTCATCGATATCAGCCTGTACTTTAAATCCATCCAGAACATCTATTTTACCGATCCGCTCGCCCAGCGTTTTCAGTTCACCGATCTCCGCATTCAGCGATGTCAAACGTCCGGAGATGGGGGCTTTTATATATAGATTTTCGAGATTCTGCTTGACAATTGACAGGTTATTCTGAATCCGTTCGACCGACTCCTCCAGCTGGATTATTTGAATTGTCCGGAAGATTGAATCCTGTTTTTGTTTCTCAATTGTCAGTGCCTCTTTATTTAGAAGATAGTCATAGCCATCTTTAGATAGATCATAATCTTCCTGCGAAATCAGATTCTTTTCAATCAGTTTGGTATTTCGATCAAATTCACGTTTCTTTTTGACAATATCAAATTCAAGCTCCAATAGCTGACTTCTAAGAGCTAAACTGTTTTGTTCCATCGCCAGACGAGTATTACGAAGATTATTATTCTGTTCGAAAAGATTTGCCTCGCGATACATTATATCAAGCAGGAGATTGGTATTGGAAAGCTTTAAAATAGTATCGCCGACATTTACCAGATTTCCGGATTCGAGAAATATCTTCTCAACCCGTCCGCCTTCGATGGCATCCAGAAAAACCGTTTTTATCGGTAGAACCGATCCTGAAATCGGAATAAATTCCTGAAACGGTCCCTCATATACAGTTGAAATGGTAATTCTATCGGTATTGACATTAAGCTTGGAACTTCGATCCCCAAAAACAATCATATAAAATACAATGGCAAAAAATATTGTTGTCGCCGATACCCAGGCAATTTTTTTGGGCGGCCATTTTTTCTTTTCTATTTTTCTATCCAAAACTATTTCTCCGCTTTTTTCCAAAAGGAAAAGCAATATTCTTGCCATCCCCGTCTATCATAGATTTACGCCATTCAGGCTTTAAAGATTCGGCGATTATCGTCCGTTTGCGAACAGCGACCGTCCGTTTACGAACAGTAAATCAATGTATATTTACTATTTATGACATTAGGGATTTTAGTAAATCGTCTTGTTAAAACAGCTAATGCAATTTTCCGGCAATTTGCTGGGTATGGAACATATTATGCAATACAAACTTTGGAGAAAAAAATGAATAGATAAAATTGCATTCTATATTTATAAATATTAAATTCCTTTGAATAAATAAAGGTGGTAGCTTGTGACAAATAAGACAGAAAAAATTCTGATAGTTGACGACAACGAAGACATTCTTCTGGCCGCAAAAATGCTTCTCAAGCATCACGTTTCAGAAGTTCACACAGAGCTGAACCCGGAGAACATCCCAAAACTGCTTGGTGAAAACAGCTATGATGTCATCCTTTTGGATATGAATTTCACCCGCGATGTCAGCAGCGGTATGGAAGGATTTCACTGGCTGGAACAGATTCAAAAGCTGGATCCATCTGCCGTTGTAGTTCTTATTACTGCCTATGGTGATGCCGAAATGGCGGTCAAAGCAATCAAAGCCGGTGCCACCGATTTTGTTTTGAAGCCCTGGCAAAATGAAAAACTTCTGGCGACAGTATCATCGGCGATTAACCTTCATCAATCTCGACTCGAAGTCGATAATTTAAAATCACGACAAAAACAGCTCTCGGCCGATTTGGATTACGCCTACCATGACTTCATCGGTGCCTGCGAGCCGATGAAAAAAGTATTCGAGACAATAAATAAGGTTGCTCTCACCGATGCCAACATCTTGATTCTGGGTGAAAACGGAACCGGAAAGGAATTGGTGGCGCGCGCCCTGCATCGTAATTCCAATCGCTCCGATGAAATATTTCTTGCCGTCGATATGGGTGCCATCAGTGGAACCATTTTTGAAAGCGAATTGTTTGGTCATTTAAAGGGGGCTTTTACTGATGCCCGCGAGGATCGCGCCGGAAGATTTGAGGTTGCTTCCGGCGGAACACTTTTTCTCGACGAAATCGGTAATCTCCCGATAGCACTGCAAGCTAAACTATTGGCTGTTCTGGAAAATCGTAAGGTTACTCGTTTAGGTGCAAATATTGCCCGGCCGATTGATATTCGTCTCATTTGCGCCAGCAATATGCCGCTGTCGGATATGGTCGAATCCAGGGATTTTCGGCAGGATTTGATGTATCGTATTAATACTGTCGAAATTAAACTCCCGCCGCTTCGGGAAAGATTGGACGATATAATCCTCTTAGCCGAGCACTTCCTTGAGATATACTGCCGGAAATACAATAAGGTTCTAAAAGAATTAAGTTCCGCCGCTCATAAACGGCTTAAAAAATATCATTGGCCCGGAAATGTCAGGGAACTCCAGCATGCCATCGAGCGCGCCGTCATTATGAGCGATTCAAACAGATTACAACCCGAGGACTTTTTCTTCTCCGGAAATGCCGCTAGACCGAATTCACTGGCATTTGAAAGTTTTAATCTGGAAGAGATTGAAAAAATTGTGATAGAAAAAATCCTGAAAAAATATGATGGCAATATATCGCATGCCGCCGATGAACTGGGTTTAACAAGAACTTCTCTTTACAGAAGAATGCAGAAGCATGATTTATAAAAGCTTTCGAATAAACTGCATTGTTAGAATATTTTTTCTGATCATTTTGATATTACTGTTTATTTATCTGATTTTTGATACCGAGTTATATGTTTCTACCGCGATAACCGGAATAATTATAATTGTTCAAATCTTCGAACTTATTCATTTTGTCGAAAGAACCAACCGTCATTTGACCCGATTTCTTGATTCGATCAAATATTCGGATTTCACACAAACTTTTGCCAAACATGCCGGCGGAAAATCTTTCGAGGAACTCAACGCCGCCTTTAATGAGGTTATCGAAAAATTCCAGGAAACCCGCGCTGAAAAGGAAGAGCATTACCGCTACCTTAACACCGTTGTACAGCATGTCGGGATTGGGCTGATTTCATTCCAAACCGATGGTACAGTTGAACTGATTAATGCGGCTTTCAGAAAAATGCTTCAAATTCCTAATCTCAGTAATATTAACGATCTCAATTCGATAAGTCCCTCGCTGGTAGAAACGATGAACAAGCTCAGGGGCGGTGAAAACGGTCTGGTTAAAATAAACCTTAACAACGAATTGATACAACTGGCAATCTATACCACCGAGTTTCGGCAAAAACAGAAGAATTTCAAACTTGTTTCGTTACAAAATATTACCGGCGAACTGGCTGAAAAAGAGATGGAAGCTTGGCAATCGCTGGTCCGAGTCCTAACTCATGAAATAATGAACTCGGTTACGCCGATTTCATCGCTGACATCGACAGTTAACAATCTATTTTTTGATGAAGGCAGCGAAGATAAGAGTAAACTGAAAACTGAGCTTGAACCTGAAACAATGCGTGATATTAGTCATGCTCTTCAGACTATTCAGAAACGTTCGGTCAGTCTTCTTAATTTTATGGAAAATTACCGAAACCTGACCCGGATTCCAAAGCCCGATTTTCAGCTGGTTCCAATTTCAGAACTATTTGATCGCGTTACTCAATTAATGAAATCGCAACTCGATGATAAGAAAATTGAATTTACCACCAGCGTTGACCCGTCAAGTCTGGAGTTGACTGCCGATTCCGGTATGATTGAACAGGTTTTAATAAATTTGTTGCTCAACGCTATCCATGCCGTAAAACAAATTGAATCGCCCAAAATAAAACTTACTGCCGAGATGGGTGGAAGGGGGCATATTCTTGTTAAGGTATCCGATAATGGCCCCGGTATCTCCGAAGAATCTTTGGATAAAATTTTCATTCCGTTTTATACTACCAAAAAGGAAGGCTCCGGTATCGGATTGAGCCTGTCACGGCAGATTCTCCGCAAACACCACGCCAGTATCACAGTCAATTTGACCCCGGATAAAGAGACGGTGTTTATATTGAAATTTTAACGGATTTACGGAATTCCAAATTGTGGTTGGTGTATGTCCAGAAAAGTGTGCCAACCATATTTTTGACCCTCCTCCCAATTCAAAACTTCCTTTATTTTTTATCTATAATTTTATTTGGCGCAACCGGGACAGTTAGGCGCCGCGCCGGCCTTATACTTAAAATTTATAAGATGAACAATATCTAAGATATTGATGCCGTTATCATTATTGACATCGCCGCAGGAGATTTCGCCTTCGCTGGCGACCCGTGTAATTTCACTATTCAATCCGTAGTATCCACCCTGGGCGCCGGCAATGTACAGAGTCACATCACCCGTTCCAACATCCGGAGCGGTCCAGTCAAAGGTGGCATTGTCCAAACCAACCGAAGACATACCAATTCCATTGGTTTCGCCGGATTCATTATATACAACGGTATTCGATCCGGCCGAGATAAGCCCGGCATTTTCAGAGCCGGTGCCGATTCGACAGCTTCCGTTAAATCCTGAAATCGGTGCGCCGCCATTATGCGAGATGCTGAGAGTGTATGTATTTCCCGGTGCATATACGGTCGGAAATCCGGTCACTTCAATTGTTCCTCCCTGTGATCCGTGACAGGAGGAGGCACAGGAACCGTAAGATCCGGGTGCGCCGGAATAGCCTGTGAAATTCGAATGGGCCATAACGATGGCAACAATGAACAATGAGATACCAATTCCAGCCAAAAGAATGCGATAGATCATAAAATACTCCTTTTTAGAGATCTTTGCAATTAATACGAGACGAAATCTGTCTTTTATTGAGGTTTCGTTGTCTTAGGTATTTTGGTATGTTTCAGGTTTATTTTTTTGGACTATTTTTACTTTTGGCGGGCCGGTTGTTTAAATATCGAATTGACTTTTAGCTATATCCGGAAATTCCGTGTAATCTGTTATCCCTAATGCTAATCCAAGGATATGGGTTCGTTTTGTTGTTTTTTGACTTTCGCTAGCAATGTGATATTGATTCAGTTCGTCGGCATATTTGTAACTTAATAATTTTGTGACTTTGACCTTCCTTATTCATATTAGACTATATTTTTATAACGTGAGGATATGAATTAAGGGTGATTTGGTGGTGATTTTGTCAAGGACACCGACCTTAAATTGTGGGGTAAGCCGGGCAATCAAATCAGACCCGCGGTATCAAGAGCTTTTAAAAAAAATTCAGATAAGAGTCTTCGGTGGTAAAAGCAATTAACCGGCGCCCGCCCCGTCAGGTGAGAATCTCTTTTTCTTTCCCCTTGAATTATGTTCGATTCTTTCGTATTCTGAATAATCATTAAACTATCTGCGCATACGGCGAAAAAAACAGGAAGGGAAATATGACTGTTAATACTAAGGAAAAATGGAAAAGCAAAAAAGCGATACTCCAGCGAAGCGAAATAGCGCCAAAAGATAAATGGGATGTTTCATCTTTTTATAAAGACGATAAAGCGTGGGAGTCCGATTACAAAAAGGCGCAAGAGATAATCAAAGAGGCGTCGAAATTTTCGGGCAAGTTAACCGAGTCGGCCGATTTACTGTATGAGTGTCTGGAAACACAGACAGAACTTGAGCTTATCTGCGGTAATCTTTTTCAGTATGCCAAGCTGAATCAGGATCTGGATAATCGCGAATCCAAATATCAGGCTAAAACCGATCAGGCGGCGATGCTCGGTTCGATGGCCGCCGCGGCCTTTTCATATGTCGAGCCGGAGCTGTTAAAAATTGATGATAATCAATTACAAAAGCTGGCCGATAGTTTCCCCCAAAAAGATATTTATGATTTTTACATAAAGGAGTTGATTCGCTCGAGAAAACATATCCGCTCGGCCGAGGTGGAGGAGCTTCTGGCACAATCGGCGATGATTTCCCGCGGACCGGGGACGATATTTACACTGCTCGATGACGCCGATCTGAAGTACCCCTCGATTAAGGATGAAAACGGTGAAGAGGTACAATTAACCAAGCAGAGGTTCCAGAAATTTATGGAATCACCCGACCAGAGAGTACGTCGGGATGCGCATAATGCCTTCAATTCGGTTTATTCGGAACATATTAACAGTATTAGTGCAACTTTGTCATCGGCGGTTAACGGCGATATTTTTTACGCCCGCGCCCGGAAATATGAAAGTTGTCTGCATATGGCTCTTGATGCGTATAACATTCCGCTTTCGGTGTATCACTCACTTATAAAAACCACCAGGGATAATCTAACCGGTTTTCATAAATGGATAGGACTGCGCAGGAAAATTCTGGGATTGGATAAGATATACCCATACGATGTCTATAATCCGCTTTTTCCGGAACAGAATTTTGAGGTCCCGTATGCCGATGCGGTCAAAGAAGTTCTGACGGCGGTGGCCTCGCTCGGGGAGAAATATAGCAAAAATCTTAAAAACGGATTTGAGAATAACTGGGTGGATGTTTATGAGACCGAGGGTAAAACCAGCGGCGCCTATAGCTGGGGCAATTTTGATACGCATCCGTTTGTCCTGATGAATTATAACGGTACAATCGGTAACATGTTTACGCTGGCGCATGAGATGGGTCATGCGATGCACAGTTTTCTTTCGAATTCCAATCAGCCTTACCCCAAGTCGCAGTATGCGACATTTGTCGCCGAAGTGGCCTCGACTCTTAACGAGGGGTTAATGCTCGATTATATGCTGCGAAAAACGACTGATAAAAAACAGAAGCTGTTTTTGCTGAACAAACATATCGATAAGACCCTGGGAACATATTATCATCAGGTCTTTTTTGCGGAATTTGAACTGAAAATCCATGAACTGGTCGAAAAAGGCGAGGCGCTTTCGCCCGATGTCGCCTGCAATATCTGGATTGATTTGAATAAAAAGTATTATGGCCCTGAGCTAACACTTGATGATCTGACTAAATTCAAGTGGGCGCGAATCCCGCATTATTATCGGTTATACTATGTTTATCAGTATGCAACATCGTATGCCGCCTCGCAGGCGATACTCGATAAGTTTCTCTCGGGTGAAAAGGGAATAATCGAAAAGTATCTGGAGCTACTTTCGTCGGGCGGGAATGATTATCCGGTTAATCAGTTGAAAAAGTGCGGGGTGGATATGACAACATCGGAGCCGTTTGAGGCGACAATTAAACTGTTTGATAAATTGGTTGATGAGGTTGAGAAGCTGGCATCGTAGAGATTGAATGCTGAAAAGTCCGGCGGCCTGTTAGCACTTAAAATGGTTTAAAAGCAAATCGGTTTTTTTATCTTAAGAAAATTTTTTTTACACTTTCTTGGAACAAATCGTTTGGTTTATTGTTAAAATGAAAAATTGATTATTAGCAGCGTTTTCACCTCATAAAAAAGGCCCCTTTGAAGTAAAGGGGCTTTTTTGTCTTTGTAATTTTTTTATCAATACTTTTAGCTATACGTCAATTTCGTCTTCGTTTGTCTGAGGTTTGGTCAGGTTTTCAACTGTTTCGGTGATTTTTTCGGGGTGTTTGTTTTTCAGCTTCCCCTTGTATTTTTTCAACTGCTTTTTGACTTTGTCAACTGACATCTCAATTGACGCATACATATCGTTGGAGTCGGCACTTCCGGTTATAACCGCATTATAGACCTTAACCTTTATTTCCGCGGTTTGCCGGTATTTTTCGACGTCGAGAATAACATCAGATGAAATAATATTTTCAAAAAACTTGGTCAGTTTCTCGATTTCGCTTTCAACATGTTCCCTTAATTGGGGAGTTAGATCAAAATGCCTGGCAGTGATATTTATATTCATCACTGTCAACTCCTTTCTCTGGTTAATTTGAGCGATTAACTATCGGGTACATCCCGGCTGCAAAAAAATCCATAACACAAAGTTCCCTGGTTCGCCAATATTTTTCGAACAGCTTCGGAGTTTTGACGGCGAATAAAGTATTGCCTCCTCTCATTAGCCCTGCATTCTGTTCCCATGAAGGAAAAGAAATGCAGATTTGTTTCCCCACCTATTTTTAATATTTGGTTCTTAGTATTTTATACGAAAAACATAAGACAAAAACCGAATATTTATTATCTGATGTCTTTCCTTTTGGATTTCTCAGAGTTGAGATATCAATTTGTCGTTTTTACCCTCCTATGATTACGACAGTTATGGATATAAATCCGATTTATACACTATATATCTATTTTGTTACTCTTTTTCTAAAACGTGACGGAAGGATTTTGAGCTCTTCGCGGTATTTGGTAACGGCGCGACGTGATAGTTTAATTCCTTCCTCCTGGAGTTTCTGAAATATCTCCTGATCTGAAAGAGGTTTTTCAATATTTTCGACTTTTATTATCTCTTCAATCATTGTTTTTACATGACGTTTAGATAACTCACCGCCATCCTGAATCTCAATTCCGGAATTGAAGAAATATTTAATTTCATATACACCCTGAGGTGTCTGAACATATTTGCCATTGGAAACCCGGCTGATAGTTGCCACATTCATATCAACCATCCGGGCAATATCTTCCATAATAAGCGGTTTAATAAAGGCCGGCCCTTTTTCAAAAAAGTCTTTTTGGACCTCGATAATTGATTCCATAACCCGTATCATGGTTGTCCGACGCTGATTAATTGAGTTTAATAACCAACGGGCCTGCTCAAGTTTCTCCCGGATATATTTTTTGGTGTCTTTGGCTGTTTTGTTGCCTTTCCTAAGTAGTTGACGGTACCCCGGGCTAATTCTAAGAGTCGGGAAATTTTTGTCGTTATGATAAACTACATAATCTTCACCGACCCGTTCGACAATCAAATCGGGCGTGATAGGCGTGGCCGCAGATTCAAAACGGCCATAAGCCGGCGTTGGTGATAACGTTTTGATGACATCCATCGCCTGCTGCGCCTTTTCAAATGGAATTCCGGTCGAACGAGAAATTTGCAGAATCGATTTTTTATCAAGAACATTAATAAATTGATCAACTATTCGATACGCTATTGAATCTTTTAATCCTTTTTCCTCAATTTGCCTTAGCAGTGATTCGCGCAGATCCTGTGAGCCGACACCCGGAGGATCAAAATCATGGATAATGTTTACGATTTTTTCAATTTTCTCAGTCGGATGCTCAAGTTCGGAAGCCATCTCTTCAACCGTACAGACCAGATAACCTTTGGGAGAAATATTACCAATAACATATTCGCCTATTAGTTGTTCTTCTTCGGTCAGTTTGAGATATGATAACTGTTCCATAAGATGCTCGGTTAAAGTTTTCTGAGTTACTGGGGTCCTTTCAAATTGCTCCTCATTTTTGTCGAATGTTGATTTGAACTTGTATTCGTAATCATCACCGAGATAGCTTTCCCAGTCAATTTTGTCCAGTTGCGGATCTAGTGTATTATCGCCCTCTTCCAAATCAATTTCGGAAGTGCTTTCAAGTTGATCATCCGGCTCTTCATTCTCGAGTTCTTCAAGCATCGGGTTTATCGATAACTCATGGCGTAATGTCTGTTCCAGCTGCAGGATAGGCATCTGAAGCATCTTCAAAGACTGAATAAGTTGCGGCGCCAGAGTTTGTTTTAATCTGAGTTGTAATCCGAGTTTCATTATTAACCTGTTGCTATAAAATTACTTAGTTTAGCTTTCATCTTACTTTTTCATATTATCGGTTTTCATAGTCCTTAATTTAGACAAATGGTCGCTAAACCAAATATGATTCCTTCGCTTTCGATTAACTGTTCATATTTTATTCTGACAATTGGCCTAATGCAATCTGAATTTCTCACCAAGGTATATTTTACGCGCCTCCGGGTCTTCAGCCAGAAATTCAGCGGTTCCGGATTTTAATATTTTTCCATCGCACATAATATAAGCCCGATGACAAATAGATAGCGTCTCCCGTACATTATGATCGGTAATCAAAACACCCAAACCCTGTTCGGTCAGTCTGGATATAATCTTTTGAATATCTTCCACAGCAATCGGGTCAATTCCCGCAAAAGGCTCATCCAATAGTATAAACAGCGGTTCGGTTACCAAAGTTCTGCAAATTTCGACCCGTCGTCTTTCGCCGCCAGAAAGACTATAAGCCTTCCTTTTTCGTAAATGACTGATATCCAATTCATTAAGAAGAATATCAAGCCGTTCCTGTCTTATCTTTCGAGGCAGTTTTCTCATCTGTAAGATTGCCATAATGTTTTCTTCAACCGTTAGTTTTCTAAATACCGATGTTTCCTGAGCCAGATATCCAATACCCATATGAGCTCTTTTGTACATCGGATATCTGGTTATTTCGGTATCTCCAATATGCACACTGCCGTTTTGGGGTCTGATAAAGCCGATAATCATATAAAATGTTGTTGTTTTCCCCGCGCCATTGGGCCCCAATAGCCCGACAACCTCACCCGAGTTTATCTCGAGTGAAACACCATTAACGACAGCAACTTTCCGGTATTTTTTTACTAAATCAATTGAACTTAGTTTGCTCATCTTTATATAATATAATATGAGTTTATCACAACACAACATTATTTTATATTTTCAGCATAATATTTGCTAAAACCTTATAAATTGACTATTATAGCCTGATTTGAAAAATGGAAAGATGTAATTTTGAGGCTTAAAATGAAAAAGATGTGTACTGTTTTTGTGGTTTTGATGATTTTAGTCGTGTCCTGCTCGTTTTTTCAGAAGAGTGAAGATCAATTATTTAATGCAGGTTTGGAATCCTTAAATACAGGTAATTTTTATGGAGCAATTGAATTATTTGAAAAGATTGACTCCTTATATCCCGATTCACCCTACGGATATTATGGCCGGGCAATAGCTTATGAAAAAGATCGACGCCCAATTGACGCTCTTAATGAATATTTGCGAATTTTGAGAAATAACAACGATTTTAAACCGGGATTGAAAGCCCTGATTAAGCTTGCCGCCCGAACAGATCGTCCTAGTCTGGCCTTGAATATTTCCTCACAATATGGAAAAATAGAGGATGATTCTCTTGCCGTTTTTGCTTTAAATGCCGAAATGCTTCTTCATATAGGAGAGTATCAGATGGCTCGGGAAAAGATGGCCAAGGTTACATCGGGGACACCAAACAATCCGAAACAAAACTTGTTTTATTCCAAATTGCTATTACATCAAGGCGATTTGGAAGCTGCCTTGAGTCACTGCTCGCAGGCGGTTGCCGAAAACCGAAATGATATTGAGGTTCTTATGGAAGCTGGCGATATTTATTCAAGTATCGGGCGTTATGATTCGGCAACTATTTTATATCATGAGATTTTAAAGAAAGAGGGGGTTGATTATTATCTGAAAGCGGATGTCGCCGAAGCATTTATAGATATCAATTGTCTTGCCAATGCTCACCGTCTGATTGGTGAGTTGGAGCAGGAACCTTTTAAGAACAATGTCGTCCCATATCTCAAGACAAAACTTTTTTTGGCCGAGGGACAGGCTTTACGGGTCAAAGAATATTATTCCAGGACGATTTCAAAAAATAAAATGACACCGGCACAACAGCTGTTTATGGCAGAGGTCAGGTGGAGAACCAAAGATATTCAGGGAACCATAATGGCTTTGGAGCATGCCGATCAAGTTGCCGAGACGGATAGTTTTCATATTGGTCTTCGTGATGAAATAATGTTGAAAAAACCTGAATTGTTCTTACAAGATGGTGATTGGCGAAGCGCCGATGGCATTCTGAAAAATTTGGAGGGCTTGCTTCCTTTGGATTTTAAGACGACATATTTAAAATCGGGTATAGGTTTATTGAGCGGTAATAAGGCATTGTCCGACGAATGGTTGACCAGACTTGAAATATTGGTGGAGAACAATCCGTACCGATTGGTCAAATTCGCCGATCTTTATAAACTTGCTGATTCTTTGGAAAAATCCGGTATTTATTATGACAAGGCGCTGACCAATGATAAAATTAATATTGGAGCAATACTTGGCAAAGTTAATGTCCTGAAGAGTCAAAAAAGACTTAATGATGCCATTGATTTTCTGGAAAACCGGAATCAATTAATTATTTACAATCGTTTGATATATCCGGAATTGATTTCTTTATATAGAGAAAAAGGCAATTTTAAGAAGGCGCGGGAGTTTGTCAATTTACTTATAAATATTGCTCCGGAAGATATCGATCGATATAGATTGGCGGTTGAACTGGCCGAAGAAGATGGCCATCAGGAAGATGTGGAATCAATTGTACAAAGCTGTCTGAAAAATAATCCCGACAATGGATATGCATTGTTGCTGGCCGGAGAGTTTTACACGGAAACCGGGCAGAAAAATGAAGCCGAGAGATACCTTCAATCGGCAATTTCAACCAATATAATGTCGCATGAAGTATATTATCAACTGGGTAGGTTAATGGAAAATAAAGGGGAAACGGATTCGGCGCTGGCTTATTTTGAAAAATCTGAACAAGCCAATCAATTTTTCGGCAAGGCATATAGTCGCATGGCGGCAATCATGATAAACAAGGAAGATATTGACGAAAAAGCATTGGCCGGGATAATGAATTATATCAGACTGGCGCAAAGGGGTGCAAAAAATCCTGATGATTTAATTACTATAGGCAGAGCTCAAGCCATTCAAAACAAATTTAAAGCGGCCAGCAGGAATTTCAATAAGGCCCTCGAAATTGATCCCAAAAATCCGGAGTATAATTATTATACCGGTATGAATTATATCAAGCTTGATTCATTGCAAAAGGCCAAAACATATTTGAACAAAGCCATAAAATATGGCCTGAGCGATAAGTTGAAATTACAGGCCCAGAATGCCTTGGGTAGATTGTAAGTTATAAATTTTGGGCATAGAAAAAGGCGGCAGGATTTCTGCCGCCTTTTTCATTTGAACGATAAAATTTTATCCTTTGCCGGCGGAGCCGATAACGTCCATTTTTCCCATGATGACATTTTTGACTTCCTCGCGTGCCGGTCCCAGAATTTTACGAGGATCAAACACCTTCGGATTTTTAGTCAGTGTCTCTCGGAGCGAGGCCAACCAGGTCAAGCGCAGGTCGGTATCAATATTAATTTTATTAATTCCCAAACTTATTGCCTCACGATAGGCCTCATCGGGGACGCCTTTGGCGCCCGGCAAATCGGCACCATATTTGATCGCCCTGGCAACCGTATCTGGATCAACGCCGCTTGCCCCATGAAGGACAAGAGGTATTCCGGTTCTCATTTTAATATCGGCGATACGTTCCATCGCCAGTTTGGCTTCTCCCTTAAATTTGTAGGCCCCATGACTGGTCCCGACCGCTACCGCCAGGGCGTTACATCTGGAGCGTTTGACAAATTCCTCAGCTTGGGCAGGATCGGTTAATAAGGCATCTTTTTCATCGACGTTGACATCATCCTCAATTCCCCCCAGAAGTCCCAACTCCGCCTCGACACAGACATTTTTCGGTTTGGCCATTTTGACAACCTCGGCGGTTATTCGAATATTCTCTTCAAATTTCTCCTTTGAAGCATCAATCATGACCGCCGTAAATCCGGCATTTATACATTTTTCGGCATCTTCAATCGTGGAGCCGTGATCAAGGTTGAGGGCCACAGGTACCGAAACCTTTTTCACCCCGGTTTTAACAAGGTCGATCAAGTAGTCAAAACCGCCATATTTTAGCGCCGAGGTTGAAGCGGCCAGGATAATCGGCGATTTTTTTTCTTCGGCGGCTTCCAGTGCCGATTGCACGAACTCCATGTTGTTGACATTAAAAGCACCAATTGCATAAGACTGCTCATTGGCAGGTTTGTACATATCAATCAATGAAACCAATGGCATTTAAAACTCCCTTCGATTTATGTTGTCTTGCTATTCTTTTTAATTTGTATTACTCAAGTATTTCACCGGTCATAGGTACAAATCGAACCGGGATAATAGATTTTTTTACTATTCCGGTTTCATTTTTTGTAATCAATAACAAGTCTTGATAACCCTCGCCGACCGGTATAACCATTTTTCCGCCGATTTTAAGCTGATCAATAAGCGGTTGAGGTATTTTTGCCGCCGCCGCAGTGACTATTATGGCATCAAATGGTTCGACCTCCGGCCAGCCTTTGTACCCATCGCCGGCTCTGACATGAACCGATTTAAACCCGAGCGAATCGAGCAGTTCTTCGGCTCGATGGGCCAGCTCCGGAATTATTTCGATAGAATAAACAGAATCGCTTATCTCGCCCAGAACGGCTGCTTGATACCCGGAGCCGGTCCCGATTTCGAGAACTTTTGAAGTTGAATCAATTTGAATGAGCTCGGTCATTATCGCCACGATATAAGGTTGTGAAATTGTCTGACCGCTCGCGATTGGAAGTGGGTGATCATTATAGGCTTCCGAACGATATTTTTTCGAAACAAAAAGATGCCGCGGAACGGCTCTCATTGCTTTTAAAACATTTTTATCGGTGATATTTCTTCTGATTATCTGAGTTTCTACCATTCGCTGGCGAAGAGACTCATATTTCTTATCGTCATTAAAATCGGTTTCAGATTGTCCTGAACAAGAAAAAAAAGCAAACATGGTTATAACATAAATTAATAAAAAGGAAAAAGCCTTCATTTTAAATGAATATATAAATTCTCTTTTATCCATGTCAATTGCTAAAATGCGGCGCCGTTTATTTCGGTCAACCAGTATTTAACCAGCCTGTCAATTTTCGGATCCGGACTACTCTGTAAGCGTTCGGTTTGAACCGCTTCCAGGTAGATATTAATCGCCTGTTTAGTATCTCCAACAGTCAAAATCTCGCCGGTGTCGGCCTTCAGTTCATCGCGATATTTTATTGTATAGTCGATTAGCTTTTTAAAAATATCGATAGCCTCGGGAGATATATTTTTATTGTTCTCCAGAACCGTCTTAAAATATTCTTTTATATTGTCTTGTGTCATAATTTTTTTATTGCACTGTTTTTTCCATTATATTATTTATTTTATAATGGAGCAACTTCTAAATATTATTGACACTATCAAGGGCGCCGTCTGGGGTCTCCCACTTTTAATTCTGTTGGTTGGAACCGGTATTTTCCTGACAATTCGCAATCGTATTGTTCAACTCCGCGGTTTTAAGCATAGCTTTGAACTTATCTCCGGGCGTTATGACAAACCGGAACATAAGGGTGAAATCTCTCATTTTCAGGCTCTTTCGGCGGCACTGTCGGCAACCATTGGAACCGGTAACATAGCCGGCGTGGCCACGGCGATTGCGGTTGGCGGTCCGGGAGCGTTGTTCTGGATGTGGATTACGGCCGTTTTCGGGATGGCGGTTAAATTTACCTCCTGTACATTGGCCGTTATTTATCGCAGGATTGATCCCGACGGTCATGTCCGCGGCGGTCCGATGTATTTTATCGAGATGGGGATGCACAAAAGATTTCGCTTTCTCGCTTATATGTTTGCCGGATGCACGGCGGTGGCCTCGCTGTTTATCGGCAATATGGTGCAGGCCAATTCGGTCGCCGACGGTTTGGTGAGTCTGTTTGCCGTTAAGGGGACCGCTGTCGGGGAGATTTGGCGCTGGATTATCGGAATTATTATTGCATTTGCAGTCGGTTTGGTGATTGTCGGCGGTATTAAGCGAATCGGCAGGGTGGCCAGCAAGCTGGTTCCGTTTATGAGTGTGATTTATGTCGCCACCGCCCTGATTGTATTGGCTCTGTCTTATGAATATATAATTCCGGCTTTTGGCCTGATATTTGAATATGCTTTCACACCTCATTCGGCGGCCGGCGGTTTTGCCGGGACAACTGTCTGGCTAACTATCCAGAAAGGCGTTTCGCGCGGAGTTTTCTCCAATGAGTCGGGGCTTGGATCGGCGCCGATGGCCCACGCCGCGGCCAAAGTCGATGAACCGGTGCGCGAGGGACTGGTAGCGATGATTGGTCCGTTTATTGATACATTAATGATTTGTACTCTCACCGGTCTGGTGATTTTGATTTCGGGGCAATGGAACAGCGGTCTTGACGGAACACCGCTGACGGCCAAATCGTTTGAGACTATTCTCCCGGATTGGGGCCAGAATATGGTTTCAATCGGTCTGATTTTATTTGCCTACTCAACAATAATCAGTTGGTCTTATTATGGCGAAAAAGGAATTGAGTATATTCTGGGCCGCAAAGCTGTTCTGCCGTACAAATGGATTTATCTTATCGTGATGCCGGTTGGCGCCGTGATGAGTCTCGATATAGTCTGGGGGATTGCCGATATCTGTAACGGCCTGATGGCTCTTCCAAATCTGGTAGCACTGGTTGTATTATCGGGCGTCGTGGCGGCCGCCACCAAAAAATACTTTTCCGAGTTAAGACAGGGCAAACATCGGGAATAATCGACCTAAAAGCGGCTTTTTCGATATTCTCCCCTATTGACAATCATAAATAAATCGATATATTAATATACGTCACACAATTATAATGATTTTCTAAGAAGATCAAAATATTTTATTCATCTGGAGGATCTGAAGATGAATCGTTATACTGTTTTTTTAACCGCAGTCATGTTGGCAATTCTTATGATTTTATCAATCAGCGGAGTTGCAGACAAACCAAAACAACAAACTGCCAAATCTCCAGCCGAGGAAAAAATCACCTCAAAAGTGATTTCTTCCGAAGAAAATCAGAATAACCAAACAGAAGTTATCGAACAATCTCAGGATATATCCGATAAAGAGCCGATAATTTCAGGTCAGGACCAGAAAAGCGCTCCTGACAATCTCACTTCCCCAGCCAGAGCCGGGGAACAGATTAACTGGCAGGTGATTTCGGGTGGCGGAACCGATGGTTCCTCCACCAATTATAATCTTCTCGGAACAGTGGGGCAAACCGCCACCGGTGAAGGTTCAGCAACAAGTTACGGACTAATTCACGGCTATTGGCAGGCTATGAGTACCGGGGGACCCTGTGATTGCGAACCGGGCGAAGCCGACGGTATCCCGCTGATAAATATTCTGGATATCGTTTATATTATCAATTTCAAGTATAAGGACGGCCCTGATCCCGTTCCTTATGCCTTGTGTAGCGCCGATGCCATTGCCGACTGCGTGATTAATATTCTTGATATTGTCCACGTGATAAATTACAAATATAAAGGCGGTCCCGCTCCCGTAACATGTGAAGAGTGGACATTGGAATGCGGCTCGCTTCACTAAAATAGAATATTACAAATACCATAAATTAGGAGACAGCTATGTGGTGTAATCAACTGAGGAAAGCTTCAATCTTTTGTGTCGCGATTCTGGTGCTGTTGGTATCAACGGTGAGCGCGACCGATTCACTTCTAATCAATTATCAGGGTTATCTGACCGACAGCGACGATTTGCCGATAACTCAGGATTTACAAATGATCTTCACTATCTATGACGGCGGAGGTGTCTCCTACTGGACAGAAACGCATACTTCAGTGGTGGTAACCAATGGCAGATTTAATGTCATTCTCGGCTCAGAGTCACGACTGGAAAGTACCGTTTTTTCTGAGCCGGAACTTTACCTCGGTATCACTGTCGGAACCGATCGGGATGAAATATTGCCGCGGACTCTTCTCACTTCTGTTCCCGGTGCCGCCAGAGCAGATAAAGTGCAGGGAGATATGGTAACCGAACCGGGAATAATTGAACTTCATCCGCCGGATCCCTGCG
>CBFCZE010000030.1:0-25114 GCA_965602655.1 uncultured bacterium | reverse complement strand
CAGCAGGATCGCCTCGGCCTTTTTTATATCTATTGATTTTTCATATCTGTTTGAGCAGTCTATAGCATCACTGTCCATATACTCCATAACTGATGGCACAATCCCAAGACGGATAATTTCAGCGACAACCGATGCGGCTTCATCAGGCTTGTCATATGCGGCCAATATCGTCGGACCAACCTCGGGGAGTTTAATCAATCTGACCGCAATTTCGGTGATGGCGGCCAGAAGTCCTTCCGAACCGATTAGAACCGATGTCAGATCAAAAATATCGCTTTGGGAATAATATCCGGTTTTGATTATCTCGCCTTTAACTGTGATGGCCCTTAGGCCTATCACGTAATCTTTTGTAACGCCGTATTTTTTGCAATGAAGACCGCCGGCGTTTTCAGCCGCATTTCCTCCCAGCGCCGATTCATCATAACTGGCCGGATCGGGCGGATAGAATAGGCCATACTTTTCGGCTTCCTTCATCAGTTCGATAGTTATTATGCCGGGACCACAAAGAGCTATCCTGTTTTCATTGACTATTTCCATTTTTTGCAAATGTTCCAGCGACAGGACCAATCCCCCGGAAACAGGGACAGCTCCGCCGGTATAACCGGTACCGGCTCCTCTGAACACGATTGGCACGTTTTCAACTCGACATCTTTTTAAAATGTCGATAATCTCAGATTCATTTTCCGCGAAAAATATTGCCGATGGTTTTACCCTGATTTCCGATGCGTCTCTGGCATAATCGGGGAGTGTTTCGGTATCAAGAATTAAATTTTCGGCGTAATCTTTTTTGAGAGTTTTATAAAAGTCGGAATGGTTTTTTGTTTTTCTATTCATTCCATCTGCAATTTATGGAAGATTCTATTCTTTTTTCTTTTTGGCCACTGAGTCGGCATCTTTTTTTGTACTGTTTTTTTTCTCAACCGCTTTGCCTGGTGAATCAAGAGCGGCATCCTTTTTATATGATTCAGATCTGTGTTCGGTTGAATAAAAACCCGAACCTTTTAGCAGAAATCCTGACCCTCCGGAAATGATACGTCTGACTTTTCCCTTACATTTGGGGCAGGTTTCCAGTGCCGCATCGGACATTTTTTGGAACTCTTCAAATTCAAAATCGCATTTGTCGCATTTATATTGGTAGGTCGGCATGATCTAATTAGTCTCCATTATCAAATAAAACAGATTCTTCTATGATTTTAAAAACATTAATGAATGATTTTGTTCCCCATAATAAAAATAATATAACTATTCAACGGCAAACCTGCAGAAAAATACAGGTTTGCCGAATCAATCGCCATATCATAAAATTAATACGTCTATTCCTCTGTTTTAAGCTCAAAATCAGTTTTGGTTGGTCCGGCCTTAACGATTTCGGGTGGACAACCATCCGTAAATTTCTTGAAATTCTCAATATATAATCCAGCTAATTGAAGGTATTTATCTTTGTAGGCTTCTTTATCACCCCAGGTGTTAGCCGGGTTGAGAACTTTGGATGGAACTCCTTCGCACGATTTTGGGACCTCAAAACCGAATACCGGATCCGTATAAAAATTAACTTCCAGCAGTTTTCCATCCAGGGCGGCATTAAGAAGTGCCCGTGTATAATGAATACTCATTCGTTTTCCGATTCCGTAAGGGCCGCCGGTCCAGCCGGTGTTGACAAGCCAGCAGTTGGCGTTATGTTTGAGAATTTTATTTTTCAGCATATCGGCATAAAAATATGGGTGGTGTACCATAAAAGGTGCTCCAAAACAGGCGCTGAATGTAATTTCCGGCTCTTTTCCAAGATCGATTTCCGTTCCGCTAACCTTTGATGTGTATCCGGAAATGAAATGATACATCGCCTGGTCGGGCGTTAATTTCGAAATTGGCGGCATTACCCCCGAGGCATCACAGGTAAGCATAATAATATTTTTCGGGTGGCCGGATTTTTTTTCTTTAAAGGCATTATCAATATAATGCAGGGGATAGGCCGCCCGTGTATTTTCTGTCATAACCTCATCATCAAGATCAAGCATTCGCGTAATAGGATCATAGACTACGTTTTCGAGTACCGTCCCGAATTTGCGGGTACATGCATGAATTTGCGGTTCAGCCGATGGCGAAAGAGCAATCACTTTTGCATAACAACCGCCTTCAAAATTAAAAATCCCTTCATCGCTCCAGCCATGTTCATCATCGCCGACTAACTGCCGCTTTGGATCGGCCGATAATGTTGTCTTACCGGTTCCCGACAGTCCAAAGAATATGGCCGTGCTACCATCTTTGCCGACGTTAGCCGAACAGTGCATCGTCATGACACCTCTAAGCGGAAGCAGATAATTTAAGACAGTGAATAAAGCTTTTTTGATTTCGCCGCCATACCCGGAATTTCCAATAATAGCCATTTTCCTCTCAAAATTAAGCAGGATAAATGTCTCGGAAACAGTGCCGTCCAATTCCGGCATTCCCTTAAATGAGGGTATTGATATAATTGTAAATTCAGGGACGAATTTGCGAAGTTCATCATGAGTTTCGGCCGGAATCGTCATATTTTTTACGAAAAGACTATGCCATGCATGTTCGGTTATTATTCTGACGGGCAAGCGATAATTCGGGTCGGCGCCACCATAACAATCCCGCACAAACAGATCACGTCCTTGAAGAAAACCAAGAAGTCGATGATAAATGGCATTAAACTTTTCAATCGAGTAGGGTCGATTATAAATTCCCCACCATATATGTTTTTCGGTCGTTGCTTCCTCGACAACCAATTTATCATTGGCCGCTCGGGCCGTATGTTTGCCAGTGTTAACAATCAACGGACCCATATGGCTGATTTTTCCTTCGGAGCGGAATATCGCTTCTTCATAGAGAGCTTCGGGTGGAAGATTCCAATAGACATTATTCAGGTTACGCAAACCATGATTTTTCAAACCATATTCACTTTTTACAGCCTTAGCCTGTTTATAGGCCGGAGTTTTTATATCTAAAATGTATTGGCTCATTTCCAATCTCTCCTTAGCTTTCTATCACCGATGTATATTTCATTGGGTGATTCGGGATCAAGCGCCCACTTGATGCGTTCGACGCCCGTCATTATATCCTTAATTGTACCGCAGTATGATAATCTGAGATGCCCCTCCATCCCAAATTCGCCGCCCGGAACGGTAACCACCAGCGCCTTCTCCAACAGAAAATTGGCGAGCTTGGTCGAGTTCTTTTCATAAGCTCTGAAATCGGGCAGACAATAAAAGGTGCCTTCCGGCTTAATCGTTTTAACGCCGGTAAAAGCATTCAACTCCGTCATCATAACGTTGCGATTATTTTCAAGAGTAAGCCGCAGGTTATCGACACAACTTTGTATTCCATTAAGAGCCGCGGCGGCGGCGGTCTGCAGGACGACCGAAACGCACGTTGAGTTTTGCCCCTGCACGTTTATCATTGCCTTAATAATCTTTTCATTGGCGATTGTCCAGCCAACCCGAAAACCAGTCATGGCATAAAGTTTGGAAACACCGTTTATTACGATTAAACGCGAGGAGTCAGAATTGTCTTTTGAATAATCGTAACACGAGGGCGCCGTTTTGCCGTCAAAAACGAGCTTATGATAGATATCATCCATAATTAGATAGATACCTTTCTTTTCACAGAACTCGACGATCTCACGGATTAAATCGGCCGAATAAACGGCCCCTGACGGATTGTTCGGACTATTGATAATAATTGCTTTTGTATATGAACCGACCTTTTCGACAATATCTTCCATCTGGGGTTGAAAGCGACCATCTTCGGGTTTAACAATAACCGGTACGCCATATACCATCTTAACAATATCCGGATAGCTGACCCAGTATGGCGCAAGAATAATAACCTCATCCAGCGGATTAAGAATTGTCAACATAAGGTTATACAATGAATGTTTGGCGCCATTGGATACGATAATATTTCTGCGCCCAATTATCTTATTGTAATTATCCTCGGTGTATCGAACAATAGCCTTGATCAACGAAGGAATGCCCTCGGTTGGCGTATAGCGTATTTCGGCAGTTGTTAATTTGGCGGCGCTGTCTAAAACGGCATCGATTGGAACCTTTGTTTTTGGTTCCCCGGCACCAAGATGAATAACCGCTTCGCCTTTTTCCCTTAAAAGACGAGCCGCCTCGTTCATTGCAAGAGTCGGAGACTCTTTAATATCTCTGGCAATCTGGCTTATGCTCATATATCTATCCTTTCATTAATAGCGCAATCGCGGTAACATCTACAATATCATTGGCCGAACAGCCTCGCGACAGATCGTTGGCCGGTTTGGCTAGCCCTTGAACAATCGGTCCCGTGGCCGATGCGCCGGCCAGACGTTGCGTTAATTTATAGGCAATATTCCCGGCATCAAGGTCGGGGAATATCAAAACATTGGCCTCACCGGCCACAACCGAGCCGGGGGCCTTCGATTTTGCAACTTTGGGAACAATGGCGGCATCAACCTGAAGTTCACCATCAGCTTTTAAATTGGGGAAATTCTTCTTTAGCAATTCAAGCGCTTTGGTGACTTTATCAACATCCTCATGTTTGGCCGAACCTTTGGTGGAAAAAGAAAGCATCGCCACCTTTGGTTCTTCACCGGTCAAATTTTTCATCGTTTGAGCCGTGGAGGCGGCAATCGAGGCCAATTGTTGAGCGTTGGGATTGGGCACAACGGCACCGTCACCATACATAAATACTCTATTTTTGTAATCACCATAATCCGGCATCGTCATCATAAACGCCCCGGAGACAGTTCTGATGCCGGGCGCCATCCCGATAACCTGAATGGCGGCACGCAATACGTCGCCGGTGGTATTTATCGAACCGGCCACCGAGGCATCGGCCATATCGCGACGAACCATCATCGCTCCAAAGAAAAGATATTTTTTCATCGTTTCTTCGGCCTGTTCGAGACTGATTCCTTTGGCTTTACGTATTTCATAAAACTCTTCGGCAAAAGAGGGGAGATGTTCCGAGGTTGTCGGATCAATCAGTTCGACTTGATTAAGATCGAGTCCGTTTTCGTCGGCCAGTTTGCTAACTTCATCTTTATCGCCAAGTAAAATGACCTTAGCGATCTTTTCCTCAATTATTGTTTTTGCCGCCTGAATTACTCGCGGTTCTATTCCTTCGGGAAGCACCACCGTCCTTTTTTTGGCGCGGGCTGCGTCTTTAATTTTATCAAGAGGACTCGTGCTTTTATTTGTTGCCCTAAACATTGTTTTTTCCTTCTGCGAATTAATATTTAGTATATTTAGTTTTCATTTATCAGCCTTCGATCAATTCCGGATCGGCCAAAAAAGCATTTATAAATATATCAATACCGCCGTTCATCACCGCCTGGATATTTGAGGTCTCTTTGTTGGTTCGATGATCTTTTACCATATTATACGGGTGGAAGACATAACTGCGAATCTGGCTGCCCCACTCAATTTTCTTTTTTGATTTGGCCATCTCTTCCTGTTTTTTTCGCTGTTCCTCCAACTCCTTCTGGTATAGCCTTGAACGAAGGATGCGCATTGC
Organism: uncultured bacterium; assembly: GCA_965602655.1. GTDB lineage: Bacteria > Zixibacteria > MSB-5A5 > GN15 > PGXB01 > JAAERC01. The sequence goes on along the minus strand of CBFCZE010000030.1, from coordinate 19,591 downwards.
CGTCGCCTTATTTTTTAGCTGGCTCCGCTCATTCTGGCACTGAACAACTATTCCGGTTGGGATATGAGTCAGTCTGACAGCTGACGAGGTTTTATTAACGTGCTGTCCCCCTGCCCCCGAAGCCCGGTACGTATCTACCCGAAGATCCTCATCCTTAATTTCAATTTTTATGTCATCGTCAACTTCCGGGAAAATATAAACTGAAACAAACGACGTATGGCGGCGGCTGTTGGCATCAAATGGCGAGATTCTAACCAAACGATGAACGCCCGATTCCGAACGAAGGTATCCATAGGCAAATTCGCCCTCAATCTCAAGAGTGGCCGACTTTAATCCGGCCTCTTCACCGGCCAGATAATCAAGCAGTTTAACATTGAAGCCTTTGGTTTCGCACCAGCGGTTGTACATCCGAAAAAGCATTTCGGCCCAGTCCTGAGATTCGGTACCTCCGGCGCCGGGATGAATTGTCATAATGGCATTGCTGGTATCATTAGGCCCAGAAAGAAGCGTTGCCGTCTCCAGTAGTGCAAATTCATCGTACATTTTGTCAAGTGACTCCCGTATTTCTTTTACCTCGGATGAATCTTCGTCGCCATTGGTCAGATCAAGCAATTCCTCAAAATCAGAAAGTTCCAAAGAAAGGTTTTCCACCTTTTCGATCCATTTTTTATGCGTAGATATTTCCTTAAGAATTTTCTGGGCTCGCCGATTATCGTCCCAAAAATTGGAATCGGATGTCAGCTTTTCCAACTTGTTAATTTTTTCACGACGTCCGTCGAGGTCAAAGATACCTCCCGAGCTTGGAAAGTCGTGTCTTTAAGTCGGTTATCTGTTCTTTTGTACTTCCATTCATATCCTGTATCCTCGAGAAGATGTATATAATATATATTAATAAAAAGTCAAATTATAATGGTAAATATTTGAGAAAATTTAAAATCCGGTTTTGTAGAAGAAACAACAAAAATTATATTTTTTAAAAAAGATCCATGACAAATTTTCCTTGAGAAAGCCGATTCCTGCTTTAATATTGACAAAACGATACGTCTAAATATCTTGATGGTTTAACTTGAACAAACGTATAAAGGGTATTATGAAGATTGAAATTATTACGGTAAGTCCGTTTGATGTAAACTGCTTTCTGGTCTGGAGCGAAAAGGACAAAATCGGCGTTATCATTGATCCGGGCGATGAAGATGAGCTTATTGCTGAAAAAATAGAAAAATTCGACTTTAAACCGAAAGCTATTTTGCTTACTCACGGACACGGCGATCATATCGGAGCCGTTTCGCCATTAAAGGAGAAATACAATATTCCGGTCTATATCGGCAAAGATGATGCCCCGATGCTTCTATCGCCGTCGGCCAATGTTTCGGCCATATTTGGATATGAGATAGTCTGTTCACCGGCAGATTTTTTGGTTGAAGATGAAGAGGTTGTAAAAATAGGTTCGTTGGAGTTTGTGGTTTTTTCATCACCGGGACATACGCGAGGCGGAGTCTGTTATTTCTGTGAGAATGTTATATTCTGCGGGGACACTCTTTTTAATGGTTCAATTGGGCGAACCGATTTGCCCGGCGGAGATTATAATCTGCTTATCGATTCCATTGAAAAAAAGATATTGAGCCTTCCCGATGATATTGTCTGTTATCCGGGACATGGACCGATTACCACCGTCGGCACCGAAAGAAAGCATAATCCTTTTCTATCGGGTCGCCGTTTTGTATAGGAGATATTTAAAATGATTGACAATCTGATGCCGCTGGCTGATTATCATATTCATCCTGACTTTTCATTTGATGCTGAAGGGACAATTGATGACTTTTGCGAAATCGCCATCAAAAAAGGTCTGACCGAAATATGCTTTACAACTCATTACGATACCGATCCGAGACTTCCGGAGCATCATCGAAAAATGCGAATTAACGGCGAGCTGGTGCCGGTGACAATTGATAATATCGGCGCCTATGTTATGGCAGTGGCGGAGGCGGCGGATAAATATATCGGGCATGAATTGATGGTGCAATGCGGTCTTGAGGTTGGCTATTTCCCCGGTTGCGAAAAAGAAATAAGGGAACTGTTTAAAAAGTATGAATTCCATTATAAAATCGGCAGCGTTCATCTGGTGGGTGAAATTGATATCTGCAATGAAAAAAGTATGAAAAGTGCGCCGTCGCAATATGACCTGAATCAGTTTGCTGATATGGTCTTTGAAGATCTGATAAAATCGGCCGAATGCGGCCTGTTTAATACTCTCGGCCATATCGATATGTATAAAAAATATGGCCTTCAGGTATATGGCGATGAAATTGCCAATATTCATGAGGGTCGCCTTGACAAACTTTTTCAGGTTATGTCCGAAAATGGATGCGGACTGGAAATTAACACCGCCTCCGTAAGAAAAGGATTTACCGAGTATTATCCATCAATGGCCATTATCAATGCCGCCCGAAGCGCTGGTGTTCGTATTGTCGCCGTCGGTTCCGACGCTCATCGACCCGAAGAAATTGCCTGTGATTTTGAGGGCGCTATGGGAGTAGCTTACGAACTTTTACCATATCGCGGTGAATAGTCGATAAAATGAGTTCCGGCGGCAAAAAGCTTGATCGTGATTTTTATCTACGACCGACTCTAGAAGTGGCACAAAATCTGATTGGAAAATATCTTGTTTACAATGATAAAGAACGAATAATTTCGGTTCGTCTTGTCGAAGTGGAAGCCTACATCGGCGAAGATGACCCCGCCTGCCATGCCTCTGTCGGCAGGACGGCCAGAAATGAAATTATGTATGGAATCGGCGGATTATGCTATATTTATTTTATCTACGGTATGTATCATTGTCTGAATATCGTAGCCGAACGGGAGGGTTTCCCGGCGGCCGTATTGATTCGCGGCGCCGAGCCGACCGAAGGTATCGAAATAATGCAGAGTAATTACCCAAATGTAAAAAACGGTAGATATACCAATGGCCCGGGAAAGCTATGCAAGGCGCTTAGCCTGACCAGAGAGAAAAATGGTCTTGATTTGACGGGCAACAGCCTGTATCTTGAAAATCGCGGTTATAAAGTGAAAAAGATTAAAAAAACCGCACGGATCGGTATTAAAAAAGGAGTCAAACGAAATTGGAGATTCTTGGATTCGGATTCAGAGTGGGTTTCAGTCAAAGAAAAATAGTAGTAGTCTGGATATTTGGAGGCGACGGTTATGCCAAATAAAAAACGATTAAAATCAGTTACAATTCCGGTTTCTACCTTTGAAAATGCGATGCGGCAGTTTGATCAGGCCGCGGCCAGGCTAAATATCGATAAAGGATTATTGGAATTTATTAAATATCCAAAACGCAGTATTATTGTGAAACTTCCGGTTCGAATGGATGACGGGAGTTTTGAAATGTTTACCGGTTACAGGGTTCAGCATTCAACTGTTCGTGGTCCGGCGAAAGGTGGAATACGGTATCACCCCAATGTCGATCTCGATGAAGTTCAAGCGCTGGCGGCCTGGATGACCTGGAAATGTGCCGTGGTCAATATTCCGTTTGGGGGCGGTAAGGGCGGGATTTCCTGTGATCCGTCGAAAATGTCCGAATCTGAACTGGAACGATTGACCCGCCGGTATACCGCCAGCTTTTATGATACTTTTGGGCCGGAGACCGATATTCCGGCTCCCGATGTCAATACCAATGAGAAGACGATGGCATGGATAATGGATACATATTCGATGCGAGCTCAACATACGGTTACATCAGTTGTCACCGGTAAGCCAATCAGTATCGGTGGTTCCAGAGGTCGTCATGATGCAACCGGGGCCGGTGTTGTTATTACTGTTCGTGAAGCAATGAAACATCTTAAAATGAATCCCGAAAAATCGACCGCGGCCATTCAGGGTTTTGGAAATGTTGGCTCAGTCGCCGCCTTACATTTACATCGTTTAGGGGTGAAAGTAACTCACGTCTGCGATGTTTTTGGCGGATTGGTGAATCGTAAAGGAATAGATATAGAAGCTCTTGTAGAATATGTAAAAAAGCATAAAAAGATAATCGGCTTTCCCGGTGCCAAACCGTACGACGGCAATAAAATTCTTTATGCAAAAGTCGATATTTTGGTTCCGGCGGCATTGGAGAATCAAATAACCGAAAAAAATGCCGCCAAAGTTAAAGCCAAAATCATCGCCGAGGGCGCCAATGGGCCGGTAACCCCGAAGGCGGATATAATCCTTAAGAAAAATAATGTCTTTGTTATTCCCGATATTCTTTGCAATGCCGGTGGCGTGACCGTTTCTTATTTTGAATGGGTGCAGGATCGAATGGGCTATTTCTGGACCGAGGACGAGGTCAATGAAAGATTGGAGCGAGTAATGACGGAAGCTTTCACGGGCGTTTTAAATGTGGCTACCGAAAATAATGTCCATCTTAGATTAGCCGCTTTTATGGTGGCGATTCAACGGGTAGTTGATGTCGTTCAGCTTCGCGGTATTTACGCATAAGGAATAAAATTCAAATATGTTTAGTCCTGATTTTTTTAGACAAGCGTTGGTAGCGGCACCGGTAATATTTTTCTCACTGACGGTCCATGAGTTTTTTCATGCTTATACGGCATATCGTTATGGCGATTCCACGGCCAAAGATATGGGAAGATTAACACTCAACCCGCTGGCGCATCTCGATTTTTTTGGTACCATTATGATGTTCCTCTCCGGCTTTCGTTTCGGCTGGGCAAAACCGGTTCCGGTGAATCCGTATAATCTTCGAAATCCGCGCGTGGCCGATTTCTGGATATCCGCCGCCGGGCCGCTGTCCAATATCGGATTGGCCTTTCTATTCGGGATGGTTTTCCGAATGATTGTCGGCGGGAATATAGCTGTTCCCGAAGCGGTACTGATGATTGTTAAATTTGGTGTCTCGATAAATATCTCATTGGCTTTTTTTAATCTGATTCCGCTCTACCCTCTGGATGGTTCGCACATCCTGAAAAATCTTCTGCCGCCCAAGTATGAAGCCAAATTATTTGCGTTCCAGAGATTTAGCCCGTATATCTTATTATTCCTGATAATTACCAGATCTTTCTGGTTTATACTGGGACCGATTATTATCTTTTTCATTCGAGTGTTTGCCGGTGATGCTTTCTTTTACGGATATTAATATGCGTAGATTATGGGGCTTCCTATTTCTAATATTTGGTTTAAGTCTGATACTTGGTTGTACATTTGCCAACCGAAGTAAATGGAAAACTGAAAAAATAGCCGACGAGCAAAAAACAGAAAGGCCGGCTCTGACAGAGGACCGCGGTGATGCCTATCTATTTGATCTGAAAATCTATAATAAGGGAAGAAAAAACTCTGTCAGATTGGATATTTATAGAAATGAAAATTCACTGTCTTTGTATGCCAGAGGTTATTTGGGCAAAGGTGTTCTTAAGGGGCTGGTAAGTCGGGATTCAATTATAACTTTTTTCCCGACAGAAAATCAGTTTTATTCCGGCGAAATAAATGGGCTTCTTTCCGATAATTGTTTTGAAAATGTCCCGTTTGAAAGAATGCTGGTTGATTTTTTCAAGATTACCCCTGACAAAATTGATTATCCGTTCGGCGAAGCCTACTTATCCATTCTCGAAGAAAAACCGGGTTTTCGTAAATATCGATTGGTTGCCAAAAACTGTTCCGAGTTTATCGAATTAGATTATGACTGGAAAAAAGGACAATTTGTGCTCGAACGATTAAAATATACCAGAGAAGACGGCCAATTCAGGCTTGATGCCAAAAGACGCAAATTCAGACTAAATATAAAGCTCCCCTCGGATAAGTTTCAAATATCGATACCCTCAACCGCCTCAAGGATTTACCCTTAATCTTCGGGTTATCCGGTTGACATTTCCCAATGATATCGTAACTTTATCGTTTATAAAATTTTTATGCAATTTGGATAGAATCTAATTTGCGGAAATGCTGTTTTATATGAGTTTGATAAGAAGAACATTTTCATGCCTTAAGCCATACTGGAAACGGATTTTTGTTGCCTCGTTTTCGGCATCGCTGCATGCGCTGATGGCCGGCTTGTTGGTCTGGATGGCCGGACCGCTTCTTATGACCCTCTTTGCCACTGCCGATATTTCGGATAGCGAAATCCAAAATGAAGCAGTTTTCCAATCCGAGGCTACTGGTTCCGAAATTTTAGATGAGGATCAATTAGATTTTGAAGAAAAACTTGAGGCCGATCTGGATTTTCTGGTCAGAACCAAGAATAATCTGAAAGATAAGGTGAACGATTTGGTAGCCGGTCAGGACAGAACTGAGACCTTGTTTAATTTTTGCCTGCTGATTGTAGTCATAGCTGTCGCCTCCAATCTCTTTTTATATCTTCAGGGATTTTTTATGGCTTTTGTTCAGCAGTCGGTGATTCGGGATTTTCGAAATCGGCTTTTTGAAAAATATCAAAAACTGTCGCTCAGTTATTTTCATCATCAGCGTACCGGTCAATTAATGTCGCGCGTCACCAATGATGTGATTGTTCTCAATGAAACCGTCGACTTGGGATTTAACCGGCTGGTGACCGATTCGTTGTCGGTGCTACTGCTTTCGACATTTTTGATCCTTCTTTCATGGAAACTTACGCTATTGGCCTCTCTGGTTCTGCCGCTTGTATTTGTATTTATTTATCTGATGGGGAGAAAATTGAGAAAATATTCGGCCCGTTCACAGGAAAAGATGGCTGATGTTAACTCGGTTCTGGAAGAGACAGTTTCCAATATCCGGATTGTCAAAGCTTATGCGATGGAAAAGTTCGAAACCGGCAAGTTTTTTAATGCCACCGGTGAATTTTTCCGGGCCCTGGTTAGAATGACAAGATTGCGTCATCTGGCCAGCCCGGTTAATGAAATTTTAATAACCGGAGCCGGAATAATTATTCTCTTTTTTGCCGGAACACGAATCATTGCCGGACAGGGTGAACTTGATGCCGGCGATTTTATGACTTTTGTTATCGCCATGTTTTCGCTAATCAAGCCGGTTAAAACTCTTCTGTCCATTCATGTAAAAATCCAGGAGGGAATGGCGGCCGCCGAGCGGATTTTCAAGGTACTCGATGCTCCGATTACAGTTAAAGAATCGCCCAATTCCAAAGAGATTAGTAGTTTTGATTCTTCGATTAAATTCGAAAATGTCTCTTTTTCGTATAATAAATCCGAACCGGTTCTAAAAGATATTTCATTCGAGGTGAAAAAAGGCGAGGTGCTGGCGCTGGTTGGTCCGTCGGGCGCCGGGAAATCGACCCTGTTTGATCTTTTGCCGCGTTTTTACGATCCAACTGACGGCAAAATTCATATTGATGACACAAATATAAAAGATATAAAATTGGATTCTCTCAGGCGTTTACTCGGTATCGTAACGCAGGAGACATATCTTTTTAATGATACAATAAAAGCCAATATCGCCTACGGTCTTAAAAATATTTCAATGGACGAAATCGAAAAAGCGGCTCAGGCGGCCAATGCGTACGATTTTATATCTGAGTTTGATGAAGGTTATGATACGCTGGTCGGTAATCGCGGAGTTCGTCTTTCCGGGGGACAACGGCAAAGAATAGCTATAGCCAGGGCGCTTTTAAAAAATCCGCAGATTCTAATTTTCGACGAGGCCACCTCGGCCCTCGATACCGAAGCGGAACTATTGGTGCAGGAGGCAATAGACCGCCTGATGGCCAGCCGGACGACACTGGTAATCGCTCATCGCCTGTCAACTATTAAACATGCCGACCGCATTCTGGTTATCGATCAGGGGCAATTGGTTGAAATCGGTAATCACCGGCAACTGATTGAAAAAGACGGTCTGTACCGAAGACTTTATATGATGCAGTTTAAGGAGAAAGAACCGGCATGAACCTTCTCTTTCTCGATTCTATAGATATTAAAACTTTTGGCGGTTATCAGAACTGGATAAGTCTGATGGCACCGGAGCTGGCCGGAAGGGGGCATCAGATTACGATTGTCGGCCGGCCCAATTCTGAGTTTATCAGAAGATTTAGAAAACGGTCAGTTGATGTGAATGTTTTTGAACTGGCAATCTCCGGGGATTTTAATCCGTTCACAATTTGCAAATTGGCCAAACGATTCAAAAAAGAAAAGATCGATATTGTTATTTGTGATTTTAATAAAGATGTCCGTCTGGGCGGTCTGGCGGCCCGTTTTTCAAACAGACCAAAAGTTATCTGGCGGCTTGGCTTGAATGTGACCAAAAATAATTTTATTCACCGTTTTTTGACGCCAAAGCTGATAGATGCCGCCGTGGTACCATCGGCCGACCTGAAAAGGCAGGTGGTTGCCTCAGGATATATTGATAGCCGTGATGTTATGGTTATACCGCACGGTATCCCCGAACTCGATTTTAATCCAACCGGCGATGGAGACGGCAAAAGTCTTAGAGCAAAATATAACATCCCCGGGGAAAATAAAATCGCTGTAACTTCCGGTCGTTTTGTCGAGCAAAAAGGGCATAAGTACCTGATTAATGCCGCCAGAGAAATTGTTAACAGATTTCCCAATATGACATTTCTCTTTCTCGGCGATGGACCGTTGGAAAATAAACTTAAAAATAAGATATCTGAATATAAACTTGAGAACCATTTTATTTTTGCCGGGATGCTGAGCGATTTTAATCTGGAACTGGCCGGTTCGGACTTGATGATACATCCCTCCGTTGAAGAACCGTTTGGATTCTCTGTTCTGGAAGGGATGCGGGCCGGTTTGCCGGTGGTCGCCAGTCGGGTTGGCGGTATTCCCGAATTTGCCGTTGACAACGAGACGGCTCTATTAATCGATCCATGTAATAGTGAGTTAATTTGTCAAGCGGTTGAAGATTTTCTAAATTCACCCGAAAAAATGAAAGCTTTTGGTCAGGCCGGAAAACAGAGATGGCGGGATGCTTTCAAACTGGAAGTGATGGTTAATCGATGGGAAAACTATCTTAAAAATCTAATCGGCTCGGAAAACTGATATGAATTTTTTTAAACGGATAGAGTTTAAGATTAAGGATAGTTTCTTTTATATTTTCCAATTGCTTTTGAAAAAAGGAAAAACCGATTTTAAAATTCCGGATGGAAATAAACTGCGCAAAATTTTGATTCTGCGTCCGGATAGAATTGGCGATACCGTTTGTTCATTTCCGTTGATTGACAGCTTACGAGAAAGTTTTTCGCAACTGAAAATATCAATTTTTGCCTCGTCGAAAAACTATCCGCTAATAAAAAACGATCCGCGCTTTGATAAGATATTTATATACCGAAGAAACATTTTTCGAGACATCAGGGAAGTATTTGCCATCAGGCGCGAAAAGTATGAATGTGTCGTTGATCTTCTGGCCGACGATTCGGTAACAACTCTTTTTCTTTCCCAGTTTTGCTCGGTGAAATCAAAGCGAATAGGTCTGGGGAAGAAAAAGTATGAAAAATATTACGATTACAATTACAGTCCGGAATCAAATTGTGAAGAACATACGGTCGATATTAATCTCAAACTGCTTGAGGCATTTGGATCGTCATATACGATTGCCGATAGGCATGCCCCGCCGTTTGTCGATAAACCTTCTCTCGATAAAATAAACAGGTTTATGGACACAATTCCTAACAGTAATCCGGACGGTTTGATTGTCGGCTTTAATCTTTCTGCCCGTGGCGAAAATCGTAACTGGGGGTATAAAAAATCCAAAGAGTTGATTTCAAAAATTATCGAGACATATAATAATTGTACCATTATTTTAATCACGGCGCCCAATGAACGGTCCAGGGGTGATCGAATTGATGTACATTTTGATAGAAATGTTGTCCAGATTCCACCCAACGCAAATCTTACTGAGGTATCGGCCTTGATTTTAAAACTTGATTTGTTGATATCGCCGGATACATCGCTGGTCCATATTGCCCGTTCATTCCAAATTCCGGTGATTGGGCTTTATACTGCCTACAAAAATGTATACAGGCAGTGGAGACCATTTAATCAGGAGGATGGTTTGGTCCTTTCGTATGGCGGTGATGACATTTTTAATATTTCCGTCGAGCAGGTCTTTGATGAATTTAATAAAATGATTCGGAAGAAATTCCCGGTTAATAAGCAGGCATAGTATAAAGATATAATATTGTTTGTATGAATCTTTTAAAACCGATAGAGCTGTTGACAAAAAAAATGATACTGGTAATTCTGAATATTTTCAGGAGAGCAGGATTTCAAAGATCAATTTTAATCAGCAAAGATGCGGAATATAAAATACTTTTTATCCGACCGCAAAAACTCGGCGACATCCTGATTGCTTTCCCGGTTTTCGATGCTCTATTAAAACACTTTCCCAACGCAAAAATATCCGTTTTGGGCTCACCCGAATGCAGGCCGATAATAGAAACCGATCCGAGGTTTTATAAAATATATTATTACCGAAAAAATATCCGGTCGGATTTCAGGGAGCTGAGAAAAATAAGAAGCGAAAAATATGACTGTGTGGTTGATTTGGTCGGATGCGATTCGGTTTCTTCGCTGTTGCTGACGATTTTCGGTGTTCCCGATGGGCCGAGAATGGCTGTTGGCAAAAATAGATTTCGCCGATATTATGATATTAATTTCGACCTGCGTAACGACAATACCGGGCATGTTATCACAAACACTTTAAAACTGCTTGAGGCCTTTGGTATCTCTGGTGATAAATCGGACTGTTTTGCACCACCGCATATTAATGATATAACCAATCAGAAGGCTGTTGAAGTCTTTGAAAAATTGGATACAAATAAAAATGAATTCTTTATTGTCGGATATAATCTTTCGGCCGGTTCGCCCGAGAGAATGATTTCAAATGATGTATCAGCTGATTTAATAAATAAGATTTTAGGTTTTAAAGATAAATTACGAATTATTTTGTTTGCTATCGGTTTGGATCGTGAAAAGGCAAAAAGACTTCTGAAACAATTTCCAGATAAAGTAGATTTGATTCCCGACGGATTAACGCTGATTGAGGCTTCAGCGGTTATCAAAAGACTGGATTTCTTTATAACCCCCGACACATCTTTGGTACATATTGCAAGATCATTTAATATTCCGGTGGTTGCATTATATCGAAGATATATGGATAACTATAAAATATGGTATCCATTTGATCAACCGTGCGGCGCCGTTATATCAAAAAATGAAAATAATATCAGCGATTTAAACGCTGACATAATTTTTAATGAGTTTGTAAAGGTTTTCGACTATTTTAAACGGGAGGGGAAATGCCCAATCTCTCGGCTGTCGTAATAACTCGAAATGAGGAAGCCAATATAGGGCGATGTCTGCAGTCGCTTCAGATCGCCGATGAGATTATTGTCATTGACAGCGGCTCCACCGATAGAACCGTCGAAATTGCCGAAAGTATGGGCGCCCGGGTTTTTTCTATACAATGGACAGGTTATGGCCCGGCAAAAAAAGAGGGAGTCAGCAAAGCCTCCGGCAAATGGATAATATCGCTTGATGCCGATGAAGAATTATCACCCGAACTTGCCAGAGAAATCAGCGGCACTGTTCTGCTTGAAATGGAACATAACGGATATTATACGAGGCGAAAGACGAACTTTTTGGGGCGATGGATATATCATTGCGGGTGGTACCCTGACTATGTTCTCAGGCTATTTAAAAAGGCGGATGGCGATTTCAATGATTCGGTTGTGCACGAAAGAGTTGTCTTGAACGGTAGGACCGGTTTCCTCAAAGGGGAGATTCTTCATTACAGTTATAAAAACGTTGAACAGTATTTTGAAAAATTCAATAACTACACCACTATGGGCGCCGAACAAGCCTATAAATCGGGCAAAAAAGCCGGATGGTATCATATTGCACTCAAGCCGCCGGTGGCTTTTATCAAGCATTATATAATGAAACTCGGATTTTTGGATGGTCTGGAAGGATTTATTATTTCGGTTTTTTCGGCAATGGCAGTGATGGTTAAATATTCAAAACTGAAAGAAATAATTAAGCGAAAAAAATCGGGGGTTGATAAGGATGCCTGAGAAAATATCTCTCAAAGATGGTGATCGCATCCTCATCAGTCGCACCGATAGAATCGGCGATTTAATTTTAACTCTGCCATTAATCGAATCAATCAAAGCTCGCTATCCCGAATGTCGTATAGATATTATAGCCTCAGATTATGCATCACCGGTTTTGGAAAATAACGATTGTTTGGATACAATAATTAAAATTAATAATACAACTCTAAAAAACGATAAAGATTATCGCCGAGAACTTTGTGAAACTCTTAAAAATAATAAATACAAAGCCGCCTTGATTATATTTCCCGAGAAACTAATAAGCAGGATTATTTACAAATCCAAAATACCGATTCGTATAGGTACCGCCCGACGTTTTCAATCGATCTATTTTAATCGTTTTCTCTTTCATAGCCGAAGGGCCAATAAAAAACATGAATCAGAATATAACCTTGATTTTTTACAATTTTTCAGACAGGGCGAAGTTATCTATACACCTCATATTTATCTTAAAAAAGATGAGATAAAAACCGCCCGAAGAATTCTTGCCGAGGTTAATGTTTCAGGGCGTTTTATTATTCTTCATCCCGGTTCGGGGGGATCAGCCGATCGCTGGCCGCTTGGACATTTTATTGAACTTTGTTATATATTAAAAAAACATGACTATTCGGTTGTTTTGACCGGATCGAAAGAAGAGGAAAAAAAAATAGCAAAAGCGGTAAATGAGAGAACTATTTCATTGATTAATTTTGCTGGCAAAACAGATATACGAACCTTAGGCGGTCTGCTTTCATTGGCTGATATTGTTATTGCCAATTCGACCGGGCCGCTTCATCTGGCGACAGCAGTCGGGACGAAGGTTATAGGCTTATACCCTAATACTCATGCGATGTCGCCGGTTCGATGGGGGCCGCTGGGAACGGCGCATCAGGTTATTTTACCGTCACCGGAAGGCCAAAACGACATGTCTGCCATTAAGCCGGAATATATAGCTAAAACTGCTTTTTCAATGATGTCAAATTCAGAGGTAACCGAATGAGCGGTGTTCTGAATCTGGCTGAGTTTATTATTCGCGTTGAGTCGTTTAATGCCAATATCGATATTCCTCTGGTTAGAAAGGCGTATGAGTTTTGCGATGAGGCCCACGCCGGACAGATTCGTGAATCGGGCGAACCGTATGTAATCCATAGTCTAAATGTCGGACTTATTCTGGCTGAGCTTCATCTTGATTCAACCACTATCGCGGCCGGTTTGATTCATGATGTAGTCGAGGATACGAAAGTAACGCTTGACGAAATTAGGCGTGAGTTTAATGATGAAATTGCCTCTCTGGTTGATGGTATCACCAAACTGGGGATGATTAAATTTAAATCGCAGGAGGAACGCCAGGTCGAATATTTTCGGAAGATGCTTTTATCAATGACGCGGGATATTCGAGTAATTCTGGTTAAACTTGCCGATCGTCTGCACAATATGAGAACCCTGCGGTATTTGAAACCGGAAAAAATAAAACGGATTGCCACCGAGACCCGCGAGGTTTATGCTCCGCTGGCGCATCGCTTCGGAATAGCCAAGGTTAAAACCGAGCTGGAAGATCTTTCGATGAAATTTCTCGAGCCGGAAATTTATGAAGATCTGACCAATAAAGTTGAATTAAAGAGGGATGAAAGAGAAGCATATATTGCACTTCTGGCAAAACCAATTAAAAAAGTACTGAGTGATAACGGCCTGAAGGCCGAGGTTTATGGCCGGGCCAAGCATATTGATTCTATTTATCGCAAGGTAAGAATCCGCAAAGTCCCATTTGAACAGATAACCGATCTGTTTGCCATTAGAATAATAACGCAAACCAAAGCCGAATGCTATCATGCCATGGGGTTGGTTCATGAGCTCTGGAAACCGGTTGGCTATAAATTCTCCGATTATATTGCCAATCCCAAACAGAACAATTATCAATCGTTGCATACAGCCGTTTTTGGTCCCGGGGGGAAGGTAGTCGAAATTCAGATAAGAACCAAAAAGATGCATCAGGTAGCTGAAAACGGTATTGCCGCCCACTGGCTCTATAAAGAAGGTAAACAGGATCTGGATAAAACCGACAAACAGATGCTCTGGCTTCGCGATGTGCTCGACTGGCAAAAAGATATGACCAACCCCTCGGAATTCCTGGAATTTTTAAAAATTGACCTGTTTGCCGAAGATATTTTCGTTTATACGCCTCAGGGAGATATCAAACATCTTCCTGCCGGCGCCACTCCGCTCGATTTTGCCTTTGGCATTCATACCGAGGTTGGTATCCATTGCAGCGGCGCCAAGATAAACGACCGAATAACTCCCTTGTCCACTCCTTTACAATCTGGCGATAAAATTGAAATATTAACCAGTCCACACCGCCATCCTACGCAGGATTGGCTGAAAATAGCGACGACTTCATCGGCACGAGCAAAGATTCGCAAGTGGCTGAAACAAGCCGGTCATGAGCAGGCCGTGGCGCTCGGTAAGGAACTGCTTGATAGAGAATTGAAAAAACATCGTTTGAAACCTCCACCCGATGATAAATTTTTGGATATCGCCCAGGGCTTTTCGTTTACTTCTATTGAAAGTCTATATTTTTCAATTGGCAATGGGAATATTTCTTGCCAGCAAGTGATAACCCGTATGACCCCGGTAGAGGAAGAAGCCAAAGAATTTACGGTAGATCAGGTCTTAAAACGGTTTCGCCGCGAACGGGGAATAAAAATTGAAGGTATGGATAACATGATGTTTCGGTTTGCCGGATGTTGTCAGCCTATCCCCGGCGAGGAAATAATCGGTTACATTACCCGCGGTCGGGGGGTAACCATTCACCGCTCCGATTGTCCTTCGGCTCAGGAGTTGATTAAGCAACCGGAACGGACGGTGCCGGTTTCATGGGATGTCGGGAAGGAGCAAAATTTTGTCGTGCGACTGGAAGTCAGTGTTGACCCCCGAAAAAATATTCTGGTAGACATTACCGATTCGATTGCCGATAGCGATACCAATGTCCGCGGGGCCGATATTGACTTATCTGAAACAAGTACGGTTGGCTATATTATTGTCGAGGTAAGCAGTCTCAATCAATTGGAGCGGGTATTACGTAAAATAAGAAAGGTAAAAGGAGTTAATTCGGTCAAACGGGCCTATGGAACCGGCCATATAGTAGATTAGGAACATATTATTATTTAAAGAGAGAAATTATGAAAAGTACTTACGGACGAGATACCTTACTTATTATCGGGGTGATAGTAGTTTTTGTCGCTGCCTATTTTATTTTCAAAAAAGATCCGGAACAAAAAAGTACCGGCTTTAAACATCCCGAGGTCTCCGGATTTACGATGGGCTCGACTCCCGAGATGGATAAATTTATTGCCGAACTTCCACAAGGTTATGATGAACTGATTGGACTGGGAAATAATTATATGGATCAGGGCATGTATGCGATGGCAATTGAATGTTATCAAAGAGGCAGATCAATTGATTCCACCGACCCAAATGTAATAATTGATCTGGGCGCTTGCTATCATGCCGTTGGGGGCAGCGAGAAAGCGCTTGGACTGTTTGAAAAAGCCCTGGCCATCAAACCGGATCATGTGATAGGACATTTTAATGCCGGCATAGTGTATCGCCAGCTTGGTAATAATGAAATGGCAGTACGGTATTGGGAAAAAGTTATTGAACTCCAGCCGGGAACGCCTCTGGCCGATACCGCCCGGACTCTTATAGATCATATTAATCACTAATCCATAGTTTTCTTTAAATCTGCAGTTTTGGGCGATTTGTTCTATTCAGTTGGTTTTAAATATAAAAAATATTAATTTCTTGATATGCCGGCTATGGAAATAATTAAATCGGGGACAGATGCCCTACTGGAATTCGTGTATCCGTCATGCTGTCTCAATTGCAATGAATATATAGAGCAACCGGGAGAATTAGTCTGCCCCAATTGTTGGGATAAAATTGAAACTTTTGATCATATTTTTTGCAGTAATTGTGAGAATCCGCTTTCAAGCAATCTAATTTGTTTAAATTGTGGCGGGCAGGACGCCATGCCAATTCTTGCTTTGGGCCAATATGTCGATCCTTTGGATGAGATTGTGAGATTTTTTAAATACCGCAAATTCCCCAGGCTTGGACGAACTCTTGGCGAAAAATTAATAGCGAATCATTCCAAATTATTAGATAAAGTAAAAATTGATATAATAATTCCAATTCCTCTTCATAGCTATCGATTTAAATTTAGAGGTTATAATCAATCTCTGATTCTCGCCGATACAATTGGAAAAAGACTCGATATACCAGTTTTGGAAAATGGATTTATCAAAATCAAACATAATAAATATCAAAAAAGTCTTGATCCTGCGCATCGAGAAAAAAATGTTGAAGGTGTTTACAAAATTGGCGAGGATGAAATAGAAAATAAAAAAATAATGTTGGTCGATGACGTAATTACGACCGGTGCGACTTTGCGAGAGGCAAAAAGAGTATTGCATAGGGCCGGAGGAAAAGTTGTTTTGGCGGCAGCTATAGCTGGTACCGGTTCTTGGAAATAATATGAATGACCCTAATAATAAAATTCAGGTAGTACAAAATTACCTGCAGTATCTTGAACTTGAATGCGGTTTGTCAGCCAATAGTCTGGCCGCATATAAACGGGACATTGTTGAATTTATCAGGTTGTTCAACATAAAGTTTGATTACAGTATTTCTTCAAAAATAATTAACGAATATCTGGCCAAGCTTCATAATCTGAACCGTAAGCCGGGGACTGTTGCCCGCAAAATCTCATCACTTCGCAATTTTTATAAATACCTGTTTGAGAATAATCTGGTAAAAAATAATCCGTTTGAATATGCCCGTGTCCCCGAAATAATGCGCTATCATCCCGACTATTTAACTGTCGATGAAGTAACGGCCATACTAAAGCAGCCAAAACCGGAGGACCGAAACGGTATTCGTGACCGCGCCATTCTGGAACTTATCTATGGCACCGGAATCAGAATATCAGAACTTATCAATCTGAAAATATCTTCTGTCTATGATGAAATCGGCTTTATAAAAATTGTCGGCAAAGGCAACAAAGAACGGCTGGTACCGTACGGCCGTTACGCTTCCCGGGCGGTTGAAAAATATCTTGTCGATGAAAGAGAAAAAATTCGTCCGGAAAAAGACGGTGATATCCTTTTCCTGTCGAACAGAAAAAAGAAATTTTCACGCGTCGGACTCTGGAAAATGATTAAAAAATACGCCCGAAAAGCCGTTATAAAAAAAGAGGTTACGCCGCATACGTTCCGGCATAGTTTTGCCACTCATTTAATTGAAGGGGGCGCCGATTTGAGAACGGTCCAAGAACTTTTGGGACATGCCAGTATTTCAACGACCCAGATTTACACTCAGGTTGACCGGGAGTATCTGCTATCGGTGCATCGTGAGTTTCACCCGCGGGAACAGTTACAAAAAGAGGCGGAAAAATAAAATGTTTCACTGCGCTTGCCGACAGAAAGGGATTGAGGTCGCCTATCACCTTCTGAAATCTTTTGCCGACGATAAAGTCTCGCTTCATTATTTCAAGACTGTCGATGAATTATTAATTCTTTCACAGCGATATCATCTCGACCTTATTCTTATTGCCGGCAAAGATTCGTTTGGAACTGAGTTGGAACTGGTCAACCTGATAAAGAGTCATATATTTCTGGCCGTTATTCCGACGATTCTGTTTAACCCCGATCCTTCGGAAGAGACAATTATCTCCGGATACGAAAACGGCGCCGAAGCGTTTCTTGCAGGAGAGTGGAAAGAAAAACTGTTCGAGGTGCAGTTGAGACGCGCCGCCGAACGTAATCGTCGGGATGTTTCCTTTAATCCCTCGACCTGGCTCCCCGGCCCCGGTGTTATCGAAAGCGAAATTCAAAGGCTGATAAATCTTGGCGTTGATTTTTCGGTCTGTTATGCCGATATCGATGATTTCAAACCGTACAATGACTACTACGGATATTTTTACGGCGATCGGGCTATCAAGCTGACCGCCCGGATTATTCGCGACGGTGTCTTTGATCTCTGTCGCGAGGGTTTTGTCGGGCATATAGGCGGCGATGATTATCTGTTTATTCTGCCGCCGGAGAAAGTCAAACCGGTTTGCGAATGTATTATCAAGGTTTTTGATACATTGATGCCGTATCGTTATCCGGAGGAAGATAGAAAACGCGGAACTATTACCACCAAAAACCGCCGGGGAGAGACAGAAACCTTTTCAATTCTTACCCTTTCCATTGCCGTTATCAATTGTCTTCCGGGTGAATTTCAGCATCTGGGCGAGTTGTCAAATATGCTGGCCGATTTGAAAAAATATTCTAAATCGCTTGATGGCTCAAATTATGTGATTGAGCGCCGCAAGAAGTATTAAAGAAAGAAAAAATCAATTTCCAAGTTGCTGTAATAGCTCTCTTGCCGGTTGGTAGCCGGGATTTGTTCGAAGTAATTCATTCAGATAGGTTTTGGCCGAATCGACCGGGAAATTATACCGCCTGAAAGTTATCACCAGATTCATATAGGCCTGAGCAAAGGCCGGATCAATTTCAATTGCCTTTTTATACAACTCAACCGCTCTCTGGGGATTCTCGGTACCAAAATAATTATTCCCCCAGTTGACGTAATCGGACGCCGACATATCTTCCAGTTGGGCACCGGCTGCGAACATCTCCTCGGCTCTGGCAAATTCTTTTTGACGGCTGTACAGCGATCCCAGCCTGAAATAGGCCTGACCTTTTTCGGGCGCTATTTCTTTGGCCTGTAAAAAGGTAAGTTCCGCCATTATCAAATTGTTTTGAGTCAGATATAAATTGCCCAGATTGATATGAGCCGTATATAAATCGGGGATTATATTTATCGCCTTTTTGAAAAATTTCTCGGCCGATTCAATTTCTCCCCGGGCCTGAAAAACTAACCCGGCATTATTATAGGCCATACTGTGATTTGGATCTGATTGTATTGCTTTTTGATAATATACAAGAGCCGAATCATAGATTTTTAGACGATAATAGACATACCCCAGATTATTCAGGATGGTCGGCGAGTAAGGATTGCCTTTCAGCGCTTCGATATATTCCGATTTAGCCGAATGTAAATCGTTTTGCCTTTCATATGTAAGAGCTTGATTAAAATGAATCTGAGACAGATTCTGAAATCCTATTTCAAAATAGGTCCTGTTGGAGAACAGCAGAAATATTATAAATACAATTAGATATGTTATTAGTTTTTTCCAGTTTCGTGTCTTGCCAAAAATATACAGGGCATATGCTCCGGCCGCCGAAAAAAGCAGCATAAACGGTATTACCGGGAGACGGTGACGGGCCGTTACCAGAAACAGAATAACAGTTGGGATATATCCCACAATCATTATAAACAGCAAAGCAAGCTCACGGCGGCGGTTCCATTGCGAAATTAAACCGAGTATTGCCAATGGAAAAATAAACCCAAACGGAAAATAAAGCGGTGTTTTCCAGAGTAGAATAGAAAACAGCGATGAATAGTTGCGGCTAAAATAAATATCGGCGTTATCCGAATTTTCAAACCCGACCAAAAAATAAA
>CBFCZE010000029.1:0-25374 GCA_965602655.1 uncultured bacterium | reverse complement strand
AGCTCGTGTCGATTTGTACTCGGAGTACATCTTATGTCTGAACGTCGGGGCCTTGGTATCAAAAACGACTGCGATATAATCAGGCTTTTCCTCTTTTATGATTTTCATAATTGAATTCAGGAAACCGAATGTCGCCGAGGTATTCTCGCCTTTGGAATTTATCAAAGGATTTCGAATGAAGGCGAAATAGGCTCGATAGAATATTGCCGAACCGTCTATCAGGAATAACGATTTATCCTTCATTTATAAAGCCCCTGCTCTTGAATATATTTGAAAACCGGCTCGGGCAGTTTGTCCTTTATGGACTTTCCGTCGTTTAATAATTGGCGGATAGCCGTCGATGAAACATCGGTCTGAGGCATATCGAAATGCTCAATTTTATCATACCAGATAGATTCTTCATATTCTGTATTAAATCCGGGACGACCGCCAACGATTATTTTCACATGCTTAAAAATTTCCTCAGGTTTATACCAGCTGTCAAACAAAACAATGTTGTCGGCACCAAGAATAAGAAACCAGTTAGTTCGCGGATATTCATTTTTCAAATGTTCCAAAATTGTAAGAGTGTACCCAAATCCATCAATATTTTCTTCAAGCCTGCTCAAGCAATACCGGCTGTTTCCTTTAATAGCCAGTTCTGTCATTCTAACTCTATCTTCAAAAGGGGCAACCGGCTTTGAATTGCGATGTGGTGGATTAAAACTGGGAATAAAAAGAACTCCGTCGAGATTTTTCGCTTTGAGAGCAGATTCGGCAAGTATCAAATGACCATTATGAATCGGGTCAAAGGCCCCACCCATTATCCCCCAATTACCGCCATCGTTTGGATTAGCCTGCGGCATTTTCCGTGCTTAGTTTATCCGACATCTTTTCCAGATATTCCCGGGTCTTTTCAACCAGCTCGTTATCCTGATAAAGGTTTAAGAAGCTGTCAAATTTGGTTTTTGATTCGGCATATTTTTCTTGTTTGTAAAATGATTCAGCCAATTTGAACAGGGCTTTGGCGGCATATTCAGTGTCGGTGTATTCGTCTATTACTTTCTGGAAATATATCCTGGATGCCTTATAGCTATACATTTTATAATATGTAATTCCGTTTTCATATTCCTTGCGAGCCAGCTTTGTTCGCGCCTCAAGAATCGATGCTTTGGCATCCGCTGAAAGAGGTGAATCAGGATTGTCGAGGATAAAGTCTTCCAGTGCCACAATCGCTTTTTTTAAATCCTCTTGATCGAGGGCATGATGTCGCGGCGTATTATTCATATAACAAACACCAACCATATATTGAGCATCATCGGTAAAAGCCGAGCGTGGATAATTGACTAACAATCTATTAAACTCCACCGCGGCCAACTCATACTCCTTATTTCCGTAATACGAATGGGCCAGATAATATTGAGCCGTATCGACCACCGTTGCGCCGGGAAAATTAAATATCACTCTCTGAAAAGATTCGATAGAATTAAAATATTTTCCTTTATCATATTCGCGTTTGGCCAGTTGAAACTGTTCATCAACCGTACTGCCCAGTTTTGCTTTACCGGCGGTACAGCCAGATATCATCAACAGAACCATAATTCCCAATAAAAGTAAGCTTGTTTTCATTAGATTTTGTATTGCTCCTTCAACATTTCGTAGTTGCCCATTACTTTATTTAAATAAGATTTTGGTAACGGTTTATTTAATTTCATTCTCGAACGCAAGGCCGTCTCACCCAAATTGTATGATATAACCGCTTTATGTATGTCTTTAAACTTCAGAATCATTTCAAACAGATGCAGCGAACCGAGCTGAATATTCAGCTCCGGCTTAAATAAAGTCCGATTTGCTTCCCAATCGACCCCGGCCTTGTCGGCCAGACTGCGTCCGACAAAAGGACGAATCTGCATTAAACCCTGCGCTCCTGCTGACGATACCTGTCCCCGCTTAAATGATGATTCGGTAAGAATTAAAGCAAAAAGAAAAAGCGGATCATAATCATATTTATCGCACTCGGATGAAATTACATTGGCGAGCTCGGCTTTTTCTTCATCTGTGAAACCTATCTGGAAATCTTCAATTACCTGCAGAATTTGAACTTTCTCTTCCAAATCCGAAATTCGTTTCTGCTGATAATCAATCTGTTTTTCAAGCTGGAATTTATCCTGAACCAGATAGATAATCAGGGCCGATTGCATAAAATAAATCAGAACAAACAATAAGGCTATCGGCTTCGATAGAAATATCCCCATTTTGTCATATCTGTTCATAACTTACCTTTCGGTCGGTTCGGCGATAAGATCATAACCATCGGCTGCAGTAATTTTCGCGTCAATAATATCACCAACACTTAATTTATTGCCCTTAACATGCACCAGTTGATCAATTTCAGGGCAATCGCCCATTGATCTCCCTTCGGCCAAATCCGAATCCTTAATCTTATCAATAATAACCTTTTGGCAACTTTCAATCAAGGCAATATTTTTTTCAAAAGCAATTCTTTGCTGTAATAGCATTAGCTCTTCCACGCGAGCTTCGGCTGTTTCGTCCGAAACCGAGTTTTTTAGCCTGTTTGCTGAGGTTCCGGCTTCTTTAGAGTATTTGAATACGCCCAAACGGTCAAATTCGAAATCCTCAACAAACCTCTGCAGTTCATCAAATTCTTTTTCAGTTTCACCCGGAAAGCCGGTGATAAAAGTCGTTCTAATAATATTGTTCGATGATATCTCACGAATCTTCCCCAAAATTTCTTTCATTTTTTTCCGGGAAATCTTTCGGTTCATCGCCTTTAAGATATCATCATTTATATGCTGAAGAGGGATATCATAATACCCAAGGGTTTTGTCGGAAATGGTCATATATTCAATTAGTTCATTAGTGATCGATTCAGGATGCAAATACATCAATCGAATCCATTCAATCCCATCGATACCTTCGAGTTTTTGTAACAAATCAATAATCGACGTTCCATTGTTTAAATCACGACCGTATCCGGTCCCTTCCTGAGAAACAAGAATAAGCTCTTTCTTGCCATAAGAAACAAGTATTCCGGCTTCATCCAAAATTTCTTCTATTGGTCGCGACCGGTAACTGCCTCGGATATTCGGAATGGCACAATAACTGCAAAAACGATCACAGCCGTCGGCAATTTTCAAATATTCATACGGATAGAGATTATCAACAAACCGCGGCAAGCCGCTAATATAGTTCAAATCACTTCGAACATTGTCAGTAACCGAAATCAAGCCGGTCAAATTCTTATCAATGGCCTTAACCAAATCATCTATTCGGCCCAGTCCAAAAATGCCGTCGACATTTTCAATTTCATCCAATAGTTCTTTGCCATATCTCTGCGATAAACATCCGGTTATGTAAAGACGACTGATCCGTCCTTCATTTTTGAGCTTTTCATACCGAAGAATCTCATAAATCGATTCTTCCCTGGCCGGTAAAATAAAACCGCAGGTATTGATTATAACAATTTCGGCGTTATCCTCATCCGAGCGCTCATGTCCGCCGTCGATAAGTTTTCCAGTAATATAATCACCATCGACATCGTTTTTTGGACAGCCCAGCTTTTTTATAAAGAATTTCATTTAGCTTATGGAAGTGAAATAATTTCGGCCGAATCGGGCAGGCTTAATTCGAAAAGCTCTTTTTTGATTCTATCCTCATGTGATTCTTCCATTATATAGATACAATTCAGATCATCATTTAGATCATAATATTCAATTTTCGAAATTTGAAGCCCGTTTTCTTTGAGAAAAACTGTCAGACAATCAGTCAGGGCCTCATCGGCACTATCTAATTTAATTAACCTATAAATAATATCCTGCTTTACAATTGATGTTTTATAAAAAGAATCAATATCTTTAAAAAAGGCGAGACGATTGTCTGATACTTCCCCCTCTTTTATTATTCGCCGTGTGGCCTGATTGTTTTCGGCCGAGTATTCCCAATAATGTTTGCCATCATTTAGATAGATATCGCTGTTAATCTCGGCTCGATAACGTCCGTCCTCTGCTAATATAATTTCTCCGAAGGCGCTGTCAATATCATTAAAAACTTTCGATTCAATAGTTATTAAGACATTAAGATGAACAACCGCCGCAGAATCAATTTTATTTTTTATAATGGAAAATTTATCAGCAGAAAAAGCGCCTGTTGCAAAAAAATAAAACAACGTAAATAAAGGAAAATACTTTAATACATTTCTCATACTGGATTATACTTAGATAACCTTTCTCAGTTCCGTCCGGTTAAAGAACGTGAGGCGAGGAGTTCGTCAAGAAAGGCGCGATCAACCAAAACTTCGCGCGCCTTGCTGCCGTCATAAGCTGAAACAATTTTGGCCTCTTCAAGTTTATCAATCAATCGCGCCGCCCGCTGATACCCGATACCCAATTTTCTTTGCAGTAATGAAACCGAACCCTGTTTATGTCGAATAACCGTATCGGCCGCTTCAATAAACACCGGATCACTTAAATCGATAGCATCTCTGGCTTCCTGTTCTTTCTGCCGGGCTTCATCGGGAACTTTCTCCTCTTTGGGGATCTGGGCCAACATAAATTTGACCAGTCGGTCGGTTTCAGTGCTCGAAATAAAGGCACCATGCAATCTGGTCGGTTCCGGCTGCCCCGGTTGCATAAATAACATGTCTCCGTTGCCAAGGAGCTTTTCGGCGCCATTGCAGTCAAGAATGGTACGCGAATCAATTTTAGTCGCCACCTGAAAAGCAATTCGAGCCGAAAAATTCGCCTTAATCAGACCGGTGATAACATCAACCGAAGGTCTTTGTGTCGCCAGTATCAAATGAATCCCAACCGCACGGGCCATCTGCGCCAACCGTGTAATCAGCATCTCTATCCGTGATGATGAGGTTGCCATCATCATATCAGCCAGCTCATCAACGACTATCACAATATATGGTAATTTCTCATCATCATTTTTCTGTCTGGCGTTGTATTCCTGAATACCGCGAACGGCTGCACCGGCTAACTTTTTATATCGATTTTCCATTTCTACCACAGCATCGGATAAGACCTTCTCCGCTCTTTTGGCATTGGTTACAACCGGCCGTCCCAGATGTGGTATTCCGGCGTAAACCGATAGCTCGAGCATTTTCGGATCAATAAATATCAGCTTCAGCTCTTTGGGGTGAAGTCTATACATAAACGATGTTATAATGGCGTTGATACAAACCGATTTTCCCGAACCGGTCGCCCCGGCAATAAGTAGATGAGGCATTTTTGTCAGGTCGGTTACAAACGGTTTGCCCGATATTGACTTACCCAGAGCCAGCGGCAGTTTATGCCGGCTGTCAGCATATACCTCCGAAGTCAATATCTCCTTTAAATAAACCAGTTTTGCATGGCGATTAGGTATTTCGACGCCAATCGCCGCCTTGCCCGGAATAGGCGCCACAATTCTGATTCTTTTGGCTTTTAAGGCCAGAGCCAGATCATCGGAGAGATTTATTATCTTATTAATTTTTACACCAGCCGCCGGCTTAAATTCATAGCGTGTTATTATCGGACCAGGAAATTTATCTATTTGCCCATCGATGGTTATATCAAAAGTCTCAAGTGTTTCTTTAAGGGCACGGGCGGTAAACGCCAATTCATCAGGATTGACAGATGTTCCGCCATCCGGATTATCTTCTAAAAGTTCCAGTCCCGGAAAATTATAATCCAGCGCCGTCTGACCAATTTCCGCCGGCATTTTTGTTACTTTCTTTCTAATAGTAACTTTTTTCCTGGTCGTTTCCATATCAGGTTTGATTTTTTTATCTTCAAATTCCAGCTCAGCATTAACGGCAGTGGTTTCGGGCGCTGATATCTCATCAGCATCATCCGGGATATTATATTTTTTGGCCAGCCTGTTTTCTCTGTATTCTCTGTATCTTGATGGAAAATCAGTAAAGAGGCCGATCAGTGAAGAGAAAAGCCGCCTTATCGCTCGGCCGATACCATCGATTCCGAATCGTCCCGGACGATGCCAGATTATATTATGGAGGTTATAAGAATACCCAAGTATGGCCAGCCAGATTAGGATGCCTCCGCCAAGTATCAAAAAGGAGCCGGTCACGCCAACTATCTTCATTAACGGAAATGTTAGATGATAGAAAATATAGCCGCCGTAAGCTCTGAAATGATCGATGGCATATTCAAACGATGACAATAAAGAGACATTTAGTATCATTGTTATCAGGATAGAAATCGAACATATTCCCCAAAAAGGCAATGTCAATTTCTTTCTCCAGCCAAAATCGAGAAAAGAAAAAGAAATCAGCATTAACAAAAATGGAATGAAAAACGAAATCCACCCAACAAAGAAAAACAGGATATACGAGGTAAAGGCACCGACTATCCCAACCTGATTAACAAAATTAATTTCAAACGGATTATCCTGGTCAATAATACGGCGGTCGTCATATCCGGAATGAGTCGCCAGCGAAACTAGCAAAAGTAGCGAAAAGACTATCAGAAGAACGCCCAGTATCCGTTTCTTTTTTATATCGTTATTCTTATTCTTACGAGAAGCCATCTTTTGATAAATATCCCAAAAACAGAATTTTAATAATTATCTATCTGCTGCCAATTAAACCAATAAAATAAGGCAGAGTCTAACTCTGCCTTATTATTAAAAATATCAAATCGCTCTACTTTTTAACGGCTTCTTTCAGCGACTTACCGGCTTTGAAGTGAGGGACTTTCGTGGCCGGGATATTAATCTTGGCTCCGGTTTGCGGATTGCGGCCGACACGAGCTTTTCTTTTGGAGACTGAGAAGGTGCCGAATCCAACAAAGCTGACCTTATTGCCCTTCTTAAGGTTTTTAGTTACATTTCCGATGAAGCTGTGTAAGGCATCGGAAGCCTGACGCTTATTAATGCTCGCGTCTTTGGCAATCATGGTAATCATTTCTTCCTTGGTCATACCATTATTTCCTTTACGGTTTAAGGTTAGTGGTTTTATACTTTTTGGAAAGGAAAAAGCTTTGTAAATGCCTTGTCAACAAAAATAATCAACAATTATTTAATTTTATTCAGTATTATTGCGGGTTCAGAGCCCATATCCGCTGTCAGCCTTAGAAAAATGAGTCTCTAATGCCGGATTCCGACCTTTCATATTTGATTTCCGGGATGGAAATGACATTTAGTCTGAATTGAAAACCGGAATTTGATCCGTTAATTACCCATGAAAAACGGCCCTCCCAGCAATGCAATTGCCTGACTACGGTTAATGACCGGGAAACCGTTTTAGCCCTGGTAAAATCGTAATACTGCCGGTAGCTTATATTTAGGTTTGGTGTGAGATTGACATTCAAACTAAAATTGGCCGTATGAGTTTTTCGAAATAATTGCCCGCGACCGGATTCATTGTAATGATGGGTCAAAGATAAATTCCATCCCTGGCTTAAATTACCTTTACTAATTGTCTTGGCGGGGAAATTTCCCAATTCATCTTCAGGCTGCTCATACTGTCCCAAAATGCCGCCGGTTCTAAACGTAGTTGACAACGAAAAGCTAAGCAGATATGGCGACCACCAACGAAGATTTTCGGTTTCCGGTATATATAGATCATGCCTCCAGCTGGCTGAAATTTTAATTTTTTTCAATAAAGAAGTCTGGGCACTGGTTGAAAGCATTCCAAACTTTTTCCCGGTTGCCTCGAAATTATAACTGCAGGAACTGTTAATAGTAAGAAGGTCAATCTTTTTTGAATCTTCGCCCGATTTTACTTTGGCCTGAAACAGCTGCCGAAGAGAGAAACTCATCGATTTTCTTTTAACGCTTCCGGCACCGGCACCGGCATAAATCATCTCCTTTTCATGCCGTTTCAGCTCAGGCGCCCAAGAAAATCCAACCGATGGTGTTAATACATGCCTCACCCCCTCCAGTATAAATATATTAGGCTTTATCGTTCCATATAGATCAGTTGAGGCGCTGACACCGGCACTATATTTATGGCGACGGTAACCGGTTGAGGCATTAATATCCAGTGTATCACTCTGATTGGTTTGAAAAATTTTGACCCAGGTTTCTGCATAGCTGAAAGAAGGATTCAGTTTCAAATAGGAAAATATCTTAAACGGCGCCGAAAGACCTGTTTTATGATTAACCGTCATATATTCTTTTCGACTTCTGACTCTGGCGCTGTCAAGTACCGTAATTGTCCCCGTATCAGATGTATCAGCATCGGTAATTACCGATACAGTGTGCCGCTGACTGTAATTTCTAAAATTGATCGAATATCCCGAGTAAATACCGTGATACCATTTTTTTAAACTCTTCCCTTCACTGTCTTTGGGAGGCGTCCCAAAAATTGGACGCGAGGGAAAAGATATAGATGCCGTCGGCAATAAATCGGTACGTGTTTCCTTATCAATTTCATCGGTATGCTTAAACTGACCGCTCAATGAAACGTTACCAAACCTTTTCGAAAATGATAGCTGACTGTTCAGACTCCTGTTCAGACGATCTTCCTGATTGGTCGAATAATCGGTGTAATATCTTTTATCAGAAATAAAATGCCCATTGGCCCGGATACTGAATGTCGGAGAAACAGTCTGCGAATGATTAAACCTGAGGCTCCACCGTTTTCCCTTAACTTCTTCATAATTAAAACGGTCATAATGTGATTCATTTATAAAAGAACCCGATACGCTCCCTGAAAAATGGTATCTCGAATTATATTTTAGAGCGGCATTATATGTCGTCCCATACTCTTCGTTATAATCAAACGAAGCCAGCATATCCCAGTATTCCGATGCTGCCCAATAGTAGCCGACATTTTTTATGAATCGCCCGCCCCGACTGAAATTACCGAATTTGAACGGCAATATTCCCGAGTGCCGTCCCTTTTTTAACGGAAATATATAATAGGGTAACGGAAATGGCGGAAATGGAATCTTTTCGATAAAAAGGAAAACCGGACGAGCCATTGCTCGGTCATCCTTGATAATCTTCATTTGATAAGACCAAAAATGAAAATGCGGCGGATCCTGATCGCACGATGTATAAACGGCGTTTTTTACATAAAAAACATCTTCTTCCTCACGAAACAGTTCCTTGCCCTTATAATAGGCATCCTGAAATTCCGACCGCGAATGCCAGATCATCCCCTTTTCGGTGTCCATCGAATATTCAAGATATGAACCGATTAGATCTTCGGTCCCATCTTTTAACAAAACCGGAATATAGATTTCGGTCGAATCGTTAAATTGCGTGGTGTCATCATAGGCCGTGACTACCTGATTGGCCGTATTATAGTTTATCATCGCCGCCGCCAACGAAACCTTTTTGTCATTGACCGAAGCATTATGAATCAAACTAATAGTAGAATCCTCCGGCACATAGAAAATGGAATCGGAAGCGTAAAATACGGTGTCTTCGGCGTAGTACCGCCCGGAATCATTGTACTTATACTCTCCCATCAGGTACTCGCCCTCAGCACCGCCGATTACTTCAATCGATTTAAGTTCTTCATTTTTAAGGAACAAACTGATACTGTCGCCCGAGATACGGTTTTCCTCAATATTGGCGCTGTCTAAAATCGCCGGATTGTAATATGAATAGGCCTGACCCGCCGCTTTGATATTATCGAGCAGGCCCTCTTCAAAATTAAATTTTATTTCATCCGCCTTCAGATCAGAAAGATCGTATTGAGTGGAATCTTTTTTGGATGGTTCCTTGAAATATCCCTCGGCATTACCCTGGGCATATAGTTTGTTGATCTCTTCGGCATCAGAAAAAAATATGAGGGTGTCACCGATTATTTCTGACTCTCGTCGTTTTGCAACAGGTGATCCGAGCAGAAGCAGAATATTTTTATTTGAATACATTATTGCGCGCTCTGATTCGGCTTCGGTGTCCAACTGCTTTATCTTCACGGAACCATCGGCATAACCGATCTCGCTTTCGGATTCAAAGGCGATAAAATCAGCGTCAATATTTATCAGACGATCCGTATCGGGATAATTCAGAGTGAGCAGCGGACGGCGGTTCATTCTAAACAGACTTGAATCGCGGCTGAAATAAGCATTTGGTCCGACAGCTTTGATCGAGTCTTCTTCGGAGATAATGACAACCTCCTCACCGGTGGCATAAGAGAGGCGATTCACAATATCGTAATCAACACGATCAGCCGATAATTGATAGAGTGAATCCTGGATAAAGACGCTTCCCTTTAAGACCATCGTCTCCCCTTTTATCCAAATCGCCGAATCGGCAAAAAGTTTACTATCGCCATGCGAAAACCGGGTTGAGCCGGTGATATAGATAGTATCCTTTTCTATCCCGCGTACAATTTCAAAAAAATCGGAATATTCCAGATTAACCGGTATTTCATCGGCTCCAATACAAACCGAGATTAACACCAGCCAAACAGAAAGAGATATTTTAAAAAGATTTTGCAAAACTATTCTCGATCAAATTCTTTTCTGAGCACCTCAGTGAATTCTTCCATTTTAGAATCTATATTTTCAACAGAAATTCCGCCCACCTGGGCAATCACCGGATTGCCACCTCCCCGTCCGCCAAAATTTTCAATAAAAAGTTTGGTCAAATGCGAAGCATTATATTTTATCCCGTCGGAAACAGAAATAATCAGTTTGTCGTCGATATAAAACAAAACAATTGATTTAAACGCTTTGGTTATGCTCAGGGCCATATCTTTCAGATTTTTAAAATCATAATTGGAATATATTTTATATATTATTTTTATTCCGGAAATCTCAATGGCGTTGTCTTTGAATCTCTGTAATTGAAATGGTAGAAGCTCTTTTTGAAGACGGCCGACTTCTTTTTTTAGATTTTCATTGTATTCGGCAAGCTTTATCACAGAATTTTCAAGATTACTGAAATTGCAGGTGAATCTGTTGGTAAGTTTTTCGATAACCTCGCTTTTATGATAATAATCTCTGGAGGCATCAAACCCGCACAGGAATGTTATCCTGGTATGTTTCCGAATATTCTCCAAACCGACAATTTTCAGCAGACCGACTTCACCGGTAAAAGCACAATGTGTCCCACCACAGGCAGTCAGTTCAAAATCGCCGATACCAACCAATCTGAATTTGCCGCGACGATCCGGAATCCGCCGCACGCCGAGTTCGGCCAATTTTTCATATTCGTCATAAGATATTTTTACCAGAAGATTTTGCATAATGATATCATTGGTCATAAACTCGACGTCTCTGATATCTTTACCCGAAAGATCTAAAGTGGCCAATTCAATTGTCGATTCAGTATCACCCAGATGAGCCCCGACTGTATCGGCCGAGGCCACTCTCAAAAATGCCTGAGACAGGATATGTTGCCCGGTATGTTTCCTCATGCTTGCTATCCGGCGCTCTTTATCAATTTTCCCAATTATTTTTTGGCCCTTTTCCGCATCCCATTTTTTACAATGGTGAACAACCTGATCGTTGTCGCCAATATACACGCCTATAACTTTTTTGTTATCCAGTGTCCCGGTATCGAAATTCTGTCCGCCCGATTCAGGATAAAATGCGCTTTTATCCAATATTATTTCATAATAGGAGTCTTTCTTGACCACCGATTCAACATTTGCCTCAAATTCGAACAGATATGAATCATTATAATAAAGTCTCTCACTCATTTTTCGTAAACCTGTTTGTATTCTATCTTACAATAAATGGAAACAGATAGTTGCGTCGACAACTTTTTTTAAATAATTATAATTCCAGCGTTGCCTGCTCAGGCAAAAATCTTCCCTGATTCTTCGATCTAAATTTCTTTCCAAAACAAATTAAATACCAGAGTTTCTGTCCGCTTCTGGTAAAAGAGCTTGCCTGCAAAAGAACAATCTCAATCGCAATTCCAATCAATCCGCCGATTGTACTAACAGCCATCAAAGACAACCACTCTGTCAATAACCAGAAAATAAAAAATGGGGCATAGGTGATAATATAAAGAACCAAAAGCTTTTTCAGCGACGGTTTAAAATAATTGGAAGCGATAGTTAATATCTCCCGAAACGGTTTGTCCGGATAGACGGCCGCTGCCGCTCTGGCACAATCGGAAAATATGGAAGCGGCCAGAATAATCAGCGCCAGAATCAGAAGCTTAAAGCCGGTCATAATTACCACCGGTAAACCAACCAGATGACCCGAAGCCATTCCAATTATATTCACAAAAAACATCCCGGCAAAAAGAAGCAGGACATATACAAATATCATCATTATAGTAATTTTTATATGTATATTAAATCCAAGCCCGCATTCTGCAAAAAACTTTCGCCAGTCTGTTTTTTCAAATTGTCCCGATACAAAAAGGTAATACAAACCACCGTTTATAAACTGTTTTATGGCTACATAAATAACCGCCCCGATAAAAACAAAAATGAGATACTGCGAAATCAATTCGCCCCGACCGAAAAACATCTCTGATATAATCGAAAAATCCCAACTGTTGATTAACGTTTTGGAAAAAAGCGATGATGATAATACGGTGTTATTCACAAGATAAAACGGAATTACAATCAGTAATGAGAGTCCGGCCTTAAGAAAGAACATACCAAACCAGAGATCTTTTATACTCGATAATCTGTTTATCTGTTTATATGTTTCAAACATCTATATTCCACCGACAAAACTTAACAAAGATTCAATCAGAAACAGAATCCCGGCCGACAGCCTGAATCCGGGACGATTATCAGGGCTAACGACCGCCGAATTATTCAACAGGTTGGCATCAATGGCCCATTTTTTATCCGGGTCAATCAATATCGAAACCGCCGGATAAGGTGATTGATGGATAATTTCCTCGGTTTCAAATTGTGAAAACCATTGATAATCCAAGCTGTCACCATTGGATAAATACAGGCGATAATCTGTTGGATAATCGACTCCGCCCTCCTGATGCAAAATAAAACTTATCTCCGCTTCGGTCGAATCAAGATGACGATTTGAAAGATTGGAAACCGAATAGTCAATTGTAATCGGACTCTCGATTAAAATATCATAAATAGACGCCAGACTGTCACCTGATGTCTCGATAATTGTCTGCCGAAAATCTTCGGGTGTCGGATGTGCGAATTTATATTTGTCGAAATAAGTATTCCAGAATACTTGCGACAAAGAATCACCCAGCAGATTATCTATGGTTTCGATAGCCAAAGCGCCCCGGTCATATACGGTACTAAAATAGCTGTCCCCTCCAAGATATGAATAGCTCGGTTGATTTATTGATGCATCTCCAAGATGTACCGTAGCATTGAGCCGGCTCATATCCCGCATGGTAGCCTTGAAACCGGCCAAATCAAATAGATTGGCTGTATCACCCCAATACTTCTCAAGTATCTTCAGCGTAAAGAAATTTGTGATTGATTCGTCGAGCCAGGGATGTTCTACCTGATCGGAGCCGACCATACCATAAAACCATTGATGGACCACCTCATGAATTGTCAGCATATCGTACGCATTCGAAATTGCAGGGGAACCCCGCGGGGAACTGAGAGATATTATCGCAGGAAATTCTATTCCGCCCGAAAAACCAATATCCGAGAACGCGACATTTAGACTATTGTATGCATACTCACCGATATTCTCCGTCATGTAAATAATTGATTTTTTGACAGCTTTTTTAATTTTGGGTATAATTGAATATTCGTAATCACGATAATATATTCTAATTGTATCTGTTCCAATAAGTGATACATCAATTAGATAATCCGGATCCAGCGCCAGAGCAAAATCTAAAGCTGGTCCAAACAAAAATGAGTACTGCGTGAGTTCGTCGCTTTTTTCGTTTGTTTCGCTCTTTTTCGATTCCACCAGCGATGAGCCGGGTCCGACAACCTTTATATTAGACGGAGCAGAAAAAATGACATCATAAATAAAATAATCGCTAAACGGTTCAGAATTGTCGGCATAGTACGGATGATACCATTCAGCATTATTTTTTAGAATCGCCGGCGTTGGAAACCAGCCGTCGAGAAGATAATTACTTCCAAAATAAGATAATCTGTCGCCCGACTCGGGTAAAATTGTTTTAAAATACAATTTAATCTTTGGCAATCGGTTAAAATCGTACTTTTCCAGAGAGAGAATCCCTTTTGTATATTCAACATAATAATTATCACCATAATTCTCACCGTCTACCAGTATCGAATCAATTGTCACACTGCCCCATTTTTTTGAATTGGTCAGGCGGCCGCGTAAACCCGATTTACCATTAAGGTATGGCGTATCAGCCGAAGAATAAACATTGGCGTACAGCTGGAATTCAAAGATTGGCAATTTAAGATTTTCGGGAAATTGATATTCGACAACACCACTCACCTGTTTCAGGGCGGTATCAAGTACTGCGGTAACTTTCAGGGTGTCATATGCAGAGGCATTAAAAAAAAACAGAAGTGAAATAAAGAATATTACAACTGTTTTAGGCAACATCATTTACCAGAGAACCAATCCCTTCGATACGGACTTCTATCCGGTCACCCGGTTTCATCGGACTTATCCCGGCCGGAGTGCCGGTCATAATCAGATCGCCCGAATTAAGCGTCATTACCATCGAAATAAATGATATTAAAAAAGGTACCGGAAATATCATCATCGAGGTTCTGGCCGATTGCTTAAGATCACCATTTAGATATGATTCAATAGACAGGTCTTCATAGGCCAGCTTGTTTATAATCCACGGACCGACCGGACAGAAACTGTCAAAACCCTTCCCCCGCGTCCACTGTCCGTCACTTTTTTGTATGTCGCGGGCGGTTACATCATTAGCGCAGGTAAAGCCGAAGATATAATCTTCAGCCTCAACCTCAGCAACCTGATGACACTCACGGCCGATAACAATTCCAAGCTCAGCCTCGTAATCAACCCGTTTCGATATCTCGGGATGAATTATTTTTTCCCCGGGACCGATTAACGACGATGGCGGTTTCATAAACAACACCGGTGATTCCGGGACTTTGTTCGCCGATTGCGACTCTTTAACATGATCTCTATAATTTAAACCGACACAGACTATTTTGCCTGGTTCCACCGGAGCCAATAATTTGATTTGCGCAAGATCGTAAAAAATCCCCGTTCTATCGTAGCCGACAGCCGGGTTGGCCGAAATCTCGGCAATATTATTTTCTTCAAATATCCCCCAGCTAATCTTCTCGGCAGTTCTATATCTAACAAAACGTTCCATTTTAGTACCTGCTACATCTTAGGCCAATCAAGCTCATCATTTAAGGTATGGGCACCATCAAATAAAGTCAAGACTATAAATATTCAGATGTTTTTCTCTTTCCATTTACCCCGCTTAAACCAGAAAAATAAAACAATCGCCTTAACCAACGAGGTAATTGTCAGCGACCACCAGACGCCATTTATCCCCATATCCAAAGCAAAACAGAAAAAATATGCCAATGGTAACCGTGCAATTGATCCGGGTATCGATACTATCATAGGCGGGATTGTATCACCGGCGCCCGAGAAAGCTCCCTCAAGAATAATCTCTATACCCATGAAAACCTGCGACAGACCCAGTATAATTAGATAATCTGCGGCGATCTTAATTACTTCCGGATCAGACGAAAACAATCCGGCAATTTGCTCTGGAATCGAAATAAACAAAATAGAAACAATAGAAGTCTCAAGAATAACAATTTTCATTGTTCCCCAGGCGCATTTAGCCGCCCTATCCGGTTTTCCGGCACCAAGATTTTGACCCACCATTGTTGCCGCCGCCATAGAAAACCCAAAAGCAATAAGAAATGAAGCCGCTTCCATCCGATTTCCCAACCCCATAGCCGCGCCCGCCGCATCGCCATAATGATGAACAATTTGAATAATAAACCAGTAGACTATAATAAATGTAATATTCTGCAAAGATACCGGAAGGCCAATCTTGAATATTTTAAACATCATTGAAAAATCAACATGTGTCCGATACCAACGTCCAATGGAAAAATCCAATTTCCCTCTGAATAAAAGACCGAGAAAAATTAAAAACGAACAAAAAACCGAAATGATAGTAGCCATTGATGCCCCGGCGATACCATAGGCGGGAATCGGTCCCCATCCAAATATAAGGACTGGATCAAGTCCAATATTAATGACTGTCCCGGCCGCGAATGCAATTGTAGGCGATTTGGTATTTCCTGACGCCCTGAAAATTGATCCCAGTGCATCGTTGATAAAAAATATTGATATCCCGGTAAAAAATACTCGCAGATAAGATACACCCAGATCAATTACATCGGGGCTGGCCTTCATAAATTTCAAAATGTATGGGGTTGTCACGAATCCAATGATAGAAAAGACTATGCCAATTCCAACGGCCATCTGAATTCCCTGTTGCGAAACAAAAATCGCTTTGGGCTTGTCATTCGCGCCGATTGCCCGGGATACCAAAGCTGTCAATCCGGTAACAATAATATTAATGGTCGCAAATAGCGTCCAGGTGGTAATCATAGACGATGTAAGCGCATCCTGCTCGGCGGTCCCCAAAAACCCGACCCAAAAATAATCGGTAATCGACAATGCAAATTCCAGAAACATCGCCGCCACTACCGGCCAGGCCAGTTTAAATATGGTCGAATATATCGGCCCATCGGTGATATATTTTACTCTGGCCATTTCTATTATCTTTCAGGATATATATAGGTGCGGAAGGCTGGTAATATCAGAATCATACTTGTAATCAGGCCGATCTGGAAAGAAGTTGATGGTCACAGGCTATCTGTATCGCTTCTACAATTTCAGGATAATTTTCGACCACCAATTCAAAACCATTAAAGGTCGTCTTGACAGTTTCGGATAAAGTCAGCATATAAAACGCTAACGCCGTTTCCTTATTTATATATGGACCATATTTGTCATCATCATAATCCGGCTTGCCCTCGATCACCAATCCATCTTCCAGAGCCCCGGACTTAATACCCAGACTCTTGAGAGCCGATGAAATTTCATTAAACGGATTATTTTGCCAAACAGCATATTCGGCGATATCTCTGATTATCGTATTGCCTTCCCCCACACAGGCGGCCATAGATATGTACGGAGTTAATTCCATCAATGTTTTGGCTGTACTACCCGATACTTTTCGTCCCTTTACTTCGCGGCCGCCAATTGAGATATTATATGTGGTATTGTTTTCCAGTGTCTTCTTATTGCTTAGTTCGACATCGGCGGCAAACGTTTTCAGG
Source organism: uncultured bacterium (assembly GCA_965602655.1). Taxonomy (GTDB): domain Bacteria; phylum Zixibacteria; class MSB-5A5; order GN15; family PGXB01; genus JAAERC01. The sequence continues at coordinate 8,222 of CBFCZE010000029.1, read as the reverse complement.
AACTTAATAAACCGTTTCAAACTGTTATTGATAAAAACATCTTCAATAATCAATGATTCCCTCTTTAGAATTGCCAGCAACATTAAGGCCGCCAGTGAATGAAAATCGGAAGGGATATTTATTTTGCCGCCGCTCAATCTGCATGAATTTTCCAAATCAATTTTTCGCTTATAATCAGAGCTGTCAACCCGGATTTTTTTACGCGGGTCGTTGGGATCTACGGTTATCACCGGTTTTGTTTCTTCAATTGATAATAGGCCGCCCAAATCTGTTACCAGTTTTTCGAATCCGGTATCAGTCACTACTTTTTCTTTAATGGAGATTGAATGGCCGCACGTAAGACTATAGAATAATAGACAGTTTTTTAAGTATGGTAAGGCGTAAGAATGACTGCATTCAATAGGTGATTCAGTGCTTGCTCTAAAACATATCTGTTTTGCATCGGCTTCATGAAATATATCAATACCATATTTATTAAAATGACTGATCAATAAATCAATCAAATCAGGATTAATTTGATTTGAATACTTAAGCGAGCAGCAGATATTCTTTCCGGCCAAATATCCTATTATTTGAGCAAGCGGAATAGCTCCTCCATAATATTCCAATTCGGCACAGTCATCAATCTGTATTGGAGAATCTGCTTTTACGACAATCTCGGTGGCGCTTCGTTTGATCCCACAGCCGATAGAATTAAGAAATGATATGGTAAAAGATGTATCCCTGCCGCGATTATAATTACGGACGGATATATCATTTTTGGTCAACAGGCCAAGAATTAAGGCGTACTGGGTAATATTATAATCCCCACCCAGTGTAATTTTTTCGGGAAGTTTTTTCAGCGGTTTGATAATCTCGTTCATTAATTTTATCCTGCTATAATTACATCTCTTCCGGTGCTTCTATACCCAGAAGATAAAGCCCTTCATTGATAACAATCCTGACCGCACTCACCAGCGATATCCTCGCTTCGGTTAATTTAGAATCATCTGATATTATCTTGTCAATTTTGCCGTTGGCATCTTTCCGTTGATATACCTTATTAAAAGCCGAAGCCAACTCCAGAAGATATGAACTTATCAGAAATGGCTCATTTAGTTCCGATACCGACCAGACAATTTGTGGAAATTTATATAATAAATCAATAACTTGCACTTCTTCCGGTTTGTCCAGCAATGAATAATCTATCGCTTTTGGCATTTCTTTGCCGTAATTACGCATTAGTGACGATAACCGTGCATGAGTGTACTGCAGGTACGGCCCTGATTCTCCCTCAAAGCTGAGCACCTGGTTCCAGTCAAAATTAACATCTTTTTCCTTACGGGTCGAAAGGTCAGCATAAATCACCGCCCCAACTCCAATTTGCCGGGCCGTCTTATCAAGCTCCTTAAGATCCGGATTCTTTTCTTTTATTTTTTCTTTAGCCAACGCAATTGCTTTGTCAAGAACTTCATTAAGAAGAATAATATTACCCTCACGGGTTGACATCATCTGGTCTTTGAATTTGATCCAGCCGAATTCGACATGTTTCAAACGCGTCGCCAGACAATCTTCTCCGGGAGTTTTATTTGCCTCATCAAGCAGCTCAATAACCTTAAAAACCTGCCTGAAATGATCTCGCTGCGCCGAGCCAACGACATACAAAGCCCTGACAAACTTGAAGGTTTTCCATCGGTAGAATATCCCGGCCAGGTCACGGGTTGCATACAAAGTAGCCCCGTCGGCTTTCCTTAAAAGGCAGGGAGGTAAATTATATTTATCGAGATTAACAACCAAAGCCCCCTCGGATATTTCTGTTAATCCGGCTTTCTCAACTTTTTCGATAGCCTGCCTCATCTTGTCATTATAAAACGACTCGCCAGTGAGATAATCGAATCTCACACCAAGAAGTTCGTAGGTCTTGTTAAAAGAAATAAGCGAATATTCTTTAAACTTGGCCCAAAGGGTAGCCGCCTCCTGGTCGCCATCTTCAAGATCTTTGAAAGCTTCCCGCGCCTGCTCGGAAAGAATCGGATCGTTCTTTTCCTCTTTATGAAATTTCACATACAGTTCAAAAAGTCTTTGAATTGGGTTTTCTTTTAATTCCTTTTCATCACCCCAGAGTCTGAAAGCCACAATTAGCTTTCCAAACTGCGTTCCCCAGTCGCCAAGATGATTAATGCCGACCGAATTATAACCCAGTTTTTCATAAACCCGATACAGTGAATTTCCAATCGCTGTCGAACGGAGGTGCCCAATCCCAAACGGTTTGGCAATATTGGGCGAGGAATAATCAAAAACTATATTTTCCCCGCCGCCAATATCTGCCGAACCATATTTATTCTTTTTTTCAAGTATTTCAGACAATGTATATTGTGCCAGCGGCCCGGCTGCAATACGGGCGTTATTAAATCCGCCCACCGCAGAAAATGAAAAATAAGATATTTTTCTTTTCTCAAGTTGCGCCGTTTGTGCCTTAGCCAGGACCTGATTTAATTTAATTGGATTCAAACCGGATTGTCCGGCCAATTGAAAAAGCGGCAGTGCAAATTGTCCCATTTCCGGATTTTTGGGTGTCTCCAGCATATTATATATCTGTTCAAAATCAAGCGCCGGCAGTTTATCACAGTCAATTTCATCATACTGATAAAGATTTACAAACGCCTTGGCAGTTATTTTGGCAATCTCAGATTTAAACTTATCAATAATCATTCTTTATCCTGCTTAACCATATTAAAAAATATATTCTCATTATCTCTTAATATCTTGAAAAAAACTCTATCATGCCAGTTTTTTTCATATTCTACCATCAATTCCAGATAAATCTTTTCTGTTAGCCGGTCTGAATCCAACTTGAATTCCAGCGCAAACTTTTGGGCAAAGAACAGAAAATCTGAGTTTTTTCCTTTGATAAACTTCCGAATATCATCCCCGGAAATTATAGACGATGGATACAGATCTTTTAATATCCGGTGAATCTGTAATGCCAATTCATCAATTGTAAGAATATAATCTTTATTACTCATTGATAGGTCGCCTCAATTTTATATCCAGAATCAGTCTTAATCTCAGATGTATTGAAAAATAAATAATAAGAAACCGATGAAATAAAGTAAAGAACAACCGCCACCAGAAGGGGCAAAGTATATCCATACTCCTCTATTAAAAAACCGCCGACAGCGGTGGAGACCATCCATGATGATGTCCATGACAGCATCAAAAGTGCATTAACCAGCGCCTGTTCCGACTTGCCAACCATCTCCATACCGAAATTCGTCCCAATCGGGACCCCCAGATTCATCAGGCCTCCCCGGATTAGAAAAGCGGCAACCGCCAGCGGTAACGAATATGTATATGCCAGAATCACCATAAACGGCATCGAAATTAATTGAGTCAAAACGATCGCCCTAATCATTCCTATCTTTCTAACCAAAACCGGTCCAGCCAGAATACCAATCAGCATTGTCGTATGACCGAAAAAATACAAAAGACCTATGTCATCCGGCGCTTGAGCAAATCGGTCACGAAAGTATAGATTTAAAAATGGAATTATCAATCCCGCTCCGGAACCGACAATAAAATGCGGGAAAAACAGTTTCACATAGAGCCCCATTCGCCTTTTAAGAAGCTCCAAGGAAAAATCAGAATCTTTATCGTTTTTTGCCGGGTCGGCCGCTTTTATCATACCAAAAGGAATAATGGCCGATAATCCAAGTCCAACTGCCAAAACAAAGGCCCAGCGGTAGGCATCAACCATGCCGTCCCCAAGAGATGATAATAATGCGACCAACTCACCAAAAATCAGGGACCCTATCATACTGGCCAAAAGAGACACACCAAATGATATTGAAAAGATATAGGTCCTCTCTTTCGGTGTACTATTTCTCATAAAAAACGGACCCGATGCCACGCGATAGAAGGTCATCGCCATTCCGGCCAGAAAGGATAAAACAAACAACATACTGCTAATCGGTATTTGAGTGAGCAAAAGAATTGCAAAAATATAAACGGTCGTACTTATTAATAATATTTTTTTCAATCGAATACGTCTAAGAATAAAAGCCGCCGGAATTGACATTAGCGTCATACCAAGCGCTCCAAAAGATAATACCCTGCCAATAAACGACTCGGTTACTCCCAACTCACGCAGGTAGAGATTCATCAGAAGCAAATAACATGCAAAGGTTAAGCCGATAAGAAATGAACCGGTTAAATAAAGCCTGACATTGCGCGAAAAAAGCTGTAAATGCTCCCAGTAGTCTTTGATTTGGCCAATTGCACCAACTTTCTCACTTAGTAATAATCCGGAAGGATCATGAGTGCTAAAATTATCGGAATGAGGCGGTTTCATTTAATCAAACTATGCAAGCAGGTATTCACCCCGGCAGATATATTCAACCGGTCCGGTCAGGTAAATATTTTCTTCTTGAGATGGCCATTCGATAAGCAAAGAACCAGTTGGAAAAACAACTTCAACCCCGCGATTTAGAAAACCGTTTATTATTCCCGCCACGGCGGCAGCTCCCGCGCCGGTTCCAGATGATCCCGTTGCCCCGGCTCCCCGCTCCCAGTCATTTAGTATAACTTTTGAGCGATTAACAATTTTTACAAATTCTACATTTGTGCGATTGGGAAATTTCGGGCTGTTCTCTATTATTTCGCCCAAAAATTGCCAGTTAAAATCAAAGCTATCCACAAACATTACGGCGTGTGGGTTCCCGACCGATAGCGCCGTAAGAACAAACTCATACTTGTCAATTTTTATGGGGCGATTGATATGAAACTTCTGTTTTGATATCAAAGGGATCTCCTTGGTCTCAAATTCCGGCTTGCCAAGCGACACTTTAACAATTGATTGTCTCTTGCCGTATTTGCTAATTTGAGCAATGGAGTTATCGCATTCCATCTGTATTGTCACCCTACCTTTTTTATTATAATTTGAAGCCAGATATCCCGCTGTTATTCTTAGTCCATTGCCCGATTTTTCAGCCCAGCTTCCATCAGAATTAAAAATATCGAGGAAACAATCATACTTTCGGCTTGACTGAATTACTAAAATACCATCGCCACCGACTCCGGAATTTCTGTTGCAGATATTTTTGGATAACTCATTATAATTTGCAAAAGCCGATTGTTTTCCAATTAAATCAATAACAATAAAATCATTGCCGAGACAATGGAATTTTTGAAATTTTATTTTTTTCATATTCCCAAAATATTGTTTCAATCCTTTTATGTAAAGCAAAAAGCCCCGCCTTCCGGCGGGGCTTTTGAACCAAATTCTGCCTTATGGCATATTTTCCTTAAACATTTCTCCAAGACGCTTGATTCCTTCGATAATGTTTTCATGCGACGCGTTTGAGAAATTAAGCCTGAAAGTATTATCACCCTTTCTATCCGGGAAAAATGGTGCACCGTAAACATAGGCAACCTTTTTTTCAATTGCTTTAGGGAGAAGCTTGGAGGCTGACATCGATTCCAGCAGTTCACACCATAAGAACAGTCCGCCTTCAGGTTTGGTCCAGGTGAATTCAGAAGGAAACTGCTTTTCCATTTCATCAAGCATCAATTTGCATTTTTCACCATAGTTTACTTTTAGTTTTTCGATATGCGTATCAATCTTACCGGAACGAATAAAATCATTAATCATCATCTGGGTAAAGGTGTTGGGCTGCATATCGGCCCCCTGTTTTATCTTCTCAAATTTCCTGAGAATACTTGGATGACCATTAACCCAGGCTATTCTTAATCCGGGAGCACATATTTTTGAAAACGTTCCCAGTGAAATTACAATATCGCCGCCCAATGATTTAAGACTGGGTACATCCTTGCCAAAAAATCTGATATCTTTGTATGGATTATCTTCAAGGATCGGAACATTATATTTTGTTGCAATATCGATCAGAGCTTTTCGACGTTCCATACTCATAGTAATACCGGTGGGATTCTGGAAAGTGGAGACAACATAAATAAATTTGGGTTTATATTTCTTAATTTTCTCTTCAAGCTGATCGGTCAACATGCCGTCATGATCCATCTCAACCGTAGCATATTTTGCACGATTGAAATCAAATGACAATATAGCGCCAACATATGTTGGGTACTCAGTGATTATATAATCACCCGGATCTATAAATGCATTTGAGGCAAGAGATATTCCCTGTTGTGAACCTGAAGTAATTAGGATATTCTTAGGTTTGGTATCGGTCCCCTTTTCAGTTTCTCTTTGAGCGATAGCCTCCCTCAATGCCGGGACGCCCATCGTTAATGAATACTGCAATGAACTTGATTTAAACTCATCAAGCACTTTTTCCGCGGCTACCTTCATTTCATCAATTGGAAACATCTCCGGGGCTGGCAAGCCACCGGCGAAAGAAATAACACCCGGTTGTGAAGAAATATTAAGAATCTCTCTAATTATTGAGGCTTCCAATTTGGCAACATGTCCGGCTACAGCCCACTTATCTGGATTAGCCTTTGCCATCTCTTCTGCCATAATCTTACTCATATTTTATCCCTCAAACATTAATATTTAGTTCTTTATCAAAAGATAGCAAATCAGCTTTTAAAGTCAACCCCCAAACCAATTTTACATTTATTGAAAAAACTAAATTTATAAAAATAATTAGTGGATTTGAACATATTTTATTATATTGTTATGTTATTATAAAAATAATTAAATAACCCTAAAAAAGGAGTTGGCCGTGCACTCAGGTAAATTATCATATGTAATCTGTATTCTATTTGGCATATTATTGCTAAATTTGGCTTGTGGCCAAAAATCATCAACCGGCGGCGATAACGATAATGGCACGACCGAGGCTTCAATAGGTCCCGAAGGCGGGACCCTGCTGCTCGATGATGATATTGTCCTTACAGTTCAGTCCGGCTCATTAACTGACACCATTGACATCAGTATAGCCGTTAATAGCTCACCAGCCGCCTTGAGTGGAGCGCTAAAATTTGTCTCTCCCGTTTTCACTATTGGACCATCAGGAACAGACTTTTCCATACCATCCTTTCTATGGATCACATATAATGAGGCTCTGTGCGGAAGTTTTCCCGAAAATTCAATAGTCATCTACGCGCATGATGGAACCAGCTGGAATCCTCTAACAACAACCATTTCCGCGTTAAACAATGAAGCAAAAACAACAATTTCGCATCTGTCCGATTTTGCCGCCGTAATCGATACTACTATCAGCACCGAAGGCGCCTTCGCGGCTATGGTCATTGGCAGAGCCATAACTAATATCTCCGGCTATCAAACCCGTATTGATCTTATTATGGCCCGTTTTGATACTTCATACGCTCCTTGTGACCCCATCTCACCGGTGCAGGTCAATTCAATTACCTGCAATGAATATTCCCTTGACTGGGACGCGGACTTAAACAGCTATCAATATATGGAAGTCTTCGACAACCCGGAATTTATAGAGCTGGGCGAAGATTATATATTTACCATAACTGGAAATACAAACGTCCCTTCTTTTGCCGATACCATTACTTACCCGGTAAATGAAACCTATGTCACTTCTCCGACTTATTACAGTACTGTATCGCTGTCCGGATTCAACGTCTCCTGGGAATCGGGGAACAGCGCCGGTACGGTAATGTTATTTCTAATGGATTATCAAAATGACACAACTGTTTATATCGAAACCAACAATGATGGCGCCTATACTTTTAATTCGGCGGCATTGAGCGGATTAACCGCCGGACAGTACGGACTGGTTATGATCCACGAAAACTGGGATTATATAACGGCCGAAGGTATTGACCCGCGAAGTTTCATCAGGGCCAGAGTAATAAACACCACCGCGATTATATTGCAGTAGCTAATATCAAAATCAATAAAAATAGCCCCTGAAAATCGGGGCTATTTTTTTGGAATAAAGTAAAAATGGAATAAATAATATGCTTACAATTTTGTCCCTGCCAGTTTTATCGATGATGAACCGTATCGGCTTCTGATTGAATCTATCGCCTCACTACTCGCCGATAATTTCTCGCAGGTTTTGTTTTCCAATAGCGAAAGCTGAGGATGTATTTCATTACAAATCAATTTCGTTGCCTTTACTCCCAGCAATCTTACCTTCACCTTTGGACCGAATTTACGAGGAACTAATTTTTTGGCGGTTTCATATATTAATTTACACTGATCGGTCGGATGCGAAACAGTCCTGTCTCTTGTTATGGTTTTAAAATCTGACGAACGCACTTTCACAGATATTGTCCGTGCC
>CBFCZE010000028.1:0-25450 GCA_965602655.1 uncultured bacterium | reverse complement strand
TATGGAATTATATGACATATTAAAGAAAAGACGCTCAATTCGCGCCTATAAAAACGAACATCTCACAGAAGAAAAGTTGCTGAAAGTTCTGGAGGCGGCCAGATTGGCCCAATCGGCCAATAATCGCCAACCCTGGCGATTCATAATTATACGGGACGAAAATAACAAGAAAAAAATCGCCGAAATATGCAAAGGGAATAAATGGGTAGCCGATGCTTCGGTAGTTCTGGCCGGAGTGGCAGTTGACACCGATTACAGAATGGGAAACGGGCGGCCGGCATCCGATATTGATCTTTCAATTGCCTTGACCCAGATATCACTGGCGGCGGTTGACCAATCGCTTGGGACCTGCTGGATCGGTTCGTTCAGATATGATGAAGCGATGGAATATCTGAAAATCCCCAAAGATAATATACTGGTTGGATTTATGACTTTGGGTTATCCGGCTGAATCTCCCTCTCCCAAATCCCGGAAATCAATGGAAGAAATAATTTTCCATGAATTCTGGGCTGAATAGATTAAGTGCATAGATTTTTTAATCTGGAACATTTACTGTGCGCTGATACAGGCTTGATTTTGTACAAGCCTATATATTTCAGACTATTAGATAAATGTTCAGTTTTGGAACAGTAATTGCCTTGTTTTGTATATACTATAGAGAGTTAGTTTTATGTTGATTATACGCATATTTGGGACTATCGTCGCGTAAAACTATCAAGGAGGATTAAATGAAGTCAGATATCAAATCGATAATAATTATTGCTTCTTTATTTCTATTAATTCCATATTCTGTTTTCGGTCAGGAAGATGAGACAGAATCATATTTTGGCATACAGCCGCGTATTTTAATTGATGCCCCAACAGCCTGGACCCTCCCCCGAGCCTGCTTTGATTTATCGCTGAGAGTGTATCCTAACGGTGGTATAATTGGAGCCACTAACATCGGCCTCTCCAACCGATTTATGTTGGGAATTTCTTATGGCGCCGATGCAATTATTGCTGAAACCGACGCCAACTGGAATCCTAATATTGAATTCAATGTTAAACTTCGCCTGATTGATGAGGCGTATTATCTGCCGGCTATAGCGGTTGGTTTTGTATCTCAGGGATATGGCTCGTATAGCGATGAAAACAAACGTTATGCCTACAAATCCAAAGGCTTTTATGCCGTGGCAACGAGATCTTTATATCTATACAATTTATCTCTTGGCGGACATGCCGGAATCAATTTCACGATGGAAGATGATGATGGTGACAATGAGCCGTCGCTTTTTTTTGGAATAGACACGCAGTTTAATAATGATATTGCTATTGTTGCCGAATACGATATGGCCTTAAACGATGATAAGGGCAATAACGATTACGGCCGGGGACGCGGCTATCTTAATTTGAGTATTAAATGGCTTTACTCCGAAAATCTTGAATTGGAAGCGGTCTTTAAAAATCTATTAAATAATCGTGAAAATAGACATTCGTTCAGCCGGGGCTTACGTTTTACTTACGTAGAATATTTTTAATTAATGATAATTCTGGAGGTAAAAAAATATATGAGCAAAATAATTACTACAAGTATAACAATAATATTTATCGCTTTTCTGACATCGGGCTGTTACACAATCCTCCAGCATCCGGCATCGGAAGTCAATTATGAGGCCGAAGATTATCAGGCCGATTGCCTGGGATGTCATACCGATTATCATGAATATCCTTATGGCTATTTCTATGGACAGTACCCCGATTACTGGTGGTCTACCCCGCGTTGGGGACGTTACTATGCCTACCCCTGGTGGTGGGATAATTATTGGTACGATGACAGCTATCGGCACACCCGTGACTATAGTGATGACGAACCTTCGCCCCGTTCTACTCGTGGGGAAAAGGTGAAACGTCGCGATGTTTTAAGGCCGCCGTATTCTGTCGGGACAACAAATTTGAGCCGGTCAGGTGGTAGTGGTAATATCGGTACGAGCGGTACCACCGGTAAGCCGTCCGACCAAAACGAACAACCTGTCGATAATCCGGATAATACCAAAACCAAAGAGAAAAACGACAAGAAAGAGAAAGAAGAAAATAAGAAAACAACTCGCCGAGGCGGAGGTAGATCACGATGAAGAATCTGATTAAATTAACAATAAAGACAATGCTCTGTCTTGTTCTAATTACAAATATCTCTTTCGCTGAATATATTGAGCAGGTCGAGGAAATCACCGCCGGAAATTTCTTTGGATATGGCGCTCGACAGATGGCCATGGGTGGTGCCGGCTTAATGGCTATCGATGGTGCGGCTCTTTTTTACAATCCGGCTAACCTGGCCAGAATTCCTCGGATTGAATTCAACTTTGGCTTGTCAAATCAACGATATAAAGACAAATCATCGGTTAGGCCAATCAGAAGAGAAGTCGATTACAGCGGGGCTGTTACTCAAGCAACCACCCTCTCCCCCCGTTTTCAGGGTTTTCAGCCGGTTTTAAACTTTGTTGAAAATTCCAAAATAAATACACGTATCAATTCCGCCATAATTACTATTCCCTATCCGACTTATCGCGGTTCGATGGTTTTTGGTATCGGGATGACCAGAGGCATAGACTTTGATCGGGTCTTCAGATTATATCATATTGATACATCGGCCGCTGGAGATATTATTGCTCTCGCCGATGAATTTCAATCCGGTGCTTTGACTCAATGGGGCGCCGGGATCGGGATCGATTTATCTCCCCGCATTGCTTTTGGCGGAGCCTTATATCTTTACACTGGCAAGCATAATTACAACTGGGAATACGCTCTTGATTCGCTTGACGTCCTTTCGTATGAGGCTGAGGACCTTATTGTTGATAAATATCTTGGTTATAATATGAAAATGGCTCTTTCGATTCGATTAAACCATATTATTGCTCTGGGGATGGCGGTAGAGACACCTCTAAAATTTAATGTCGAGGAAGAAACCAGAGAATATGCTCTGCTTGATGGCGTGATGATAGTTGATGAGAATTATTATTCAGAGTGGGATGTTAAAAAGCCGTTTGTTATATCGGGCGGGATATCGGCTCAATTCAACAATTCAACTCTGATGGCCGATTTTGATTACACCGATTGGAGCCAGCTTGAGTATGGTGATAATGTCAATATGGAAACATATAATGATGATATTAGATCGTATTATAAAGATGTTATCAGATTTCGTTTTGGTGGAGAATACGTTTTCCCCGAAGCGGGCTTATCGGTAAGGGCCGGGTATTTTAACGATCCTTTACCGATTAAGAGCAGTTTTATCAATCAAAATCGAAGCGGTTTCACTTTCGGTTTCGGTTTGCTGATTGACCAGGTGATGACAATTGATCTGGCTTTCGTGCATGGTTCATACGAACGCAATTCCGATTTTATATACGCCGGTGAGTATGACGACACAGACCCGGACAATCCGATTCTAACCGGGACACATAATTTAATAGTTGACGAAGAAGTTTCATACAACAGATTGTATTTAACAACCGCATATAGATTTTAGGACTTAATAATACTGTAATTGTATCAATTAAAGATTGATAATATTCCTTGACAATATTCTTCTGTAATATATATTATTACCATGAATAATAAAAAACCTATAATTACAAAAATCAAATTAGTTATTATTTTAATAGTATTTATTGTATTAACTATACTAAATAACATCGCCAGTGCGGCCACACATGAGATAGGTCTTGGGGCATCAATTGTAAATAAAAATGATAAATTCAATAATTGTTTCGGATTTGACATTCATTATGATTATTCACCCAATAAATTTTTGATATTAAGAACAGCAGTTAATGGTGATTTCTTAAATGGAAAAAATAATGAAGCAAGTCGCGATGGCTATTGGGACGATTTCTACCTTAATAGAGAATCACTTTCAGAAAAGCCTGGTGATAGCTATTTTATTTTATCCATAGAAGAATCAATAATATATAAAACAACTGTAAGGAAATTCGAACCTTATATGGGAATTGGTTTAAGTTTCTATTTGGTAAATCACTATATGGGCAAATATGATATTGATGAAAAAATAGAAAACTCATTAGGTTTAAATTTTCGGGGCGGAGTTAAATATCCAATTGCACACAAATTGTTCACATATATCGAAGCAAAATACGTTACCCCAATAACCAAAACCGATATTTCTTCTGCTTCAAGATATCTGAGCGACGGCTATAATGTTACCGGATCGAGACCTGGAACTACAAATTTAGATATGAATAAATTACAACTTCATGCCGGATTATCTTTTGGATTGTAATGAGTTTTAATAAAACAAATATGGTTAGATTTCAGGCAATTTTACCAATATTGATTCTAATAACTTTACTAGCGTATAATAACATCGCCAGTGCTGGCACTCATGAAATAGGTATTGGGGCATCTTATATAAATCATAATGAGGATTTCAAAAAAGGTTATGGATTTAATATTCATTATGATTATTCGCCAAATGACTTTTTTGCACTAAGAACTTCAATTAATGGTGATTATTTAAATAGGGAAACATCAGTTCGCGGCGACTGGGTAAGAGATTTCTTCAGCGTCGAGGTAGAATATTTTATTTTATCCATAGAAGAATCCATGCTATTTAAGACTACCTTTAATAAATTTGAGCCATATATGGGATTTGGGATTAGTTATTATTTTGTAAATCATAATTTGGATAATCTTAAGCATCTAGAAGTAATAGAAAATTCATTGGGTCTAAATATTCGCGGCGGTTTTAAATATCCATTAACGTCTAAACTATTTACATCTTTCGAAGCGAAATATGCTCTGTCAATCAATTCTATTGACAACACTGTGCGTTATGGCACCTTCTCTTATGGAGGCGGAGTTATTATTCAAAGTTATATTGTTGATGGAACCATTAATCTGAACCGATTGGCAATACGTGCCGGATTATCTTTTATATTGTAATTGATTCGCGAATCTTATTATCAAAAAATAGTTTATATCTTATTCCAGCGTTTTATAATCAATTTTAGTAGTTCTTCAACTTTTGCAAATACCTTAGCTTGGTACTGCCGTGATTTATTGGCGTCAAAATCGGGAAAGCCCTCATTTTCTTTGTATAGCAGAATCGAGCCGGGCACCGGATAAACATTGGCGCCGGGATGATAATAATAGGCCATATCGTCTTCATAAACGGATTTATCGACCAGCGATTCATCGACCGCCTGCACCATTGCCGTTTCGTCGAGCGCCCCGTGTCCCCCATGCTCGCCGAAGAACTCTTTGGTCATTTCGCCGCAAACCTCCCACCAATGGATAACCGCGATTTTGGTAAGAGTTTTTTTATGAAAACTTTGAGCTACGTCTCTTAAGGCTGAGTTATTCCCCCCATGGCCATTTAAAATAATTACTTTTCTAAATTTATTATCGCTGAACGATTTTAAGATATCCAGTATATATTTTATGAAGTTATCGGTCTCAATGGTAATTGAGCCGGCATGGCCATAAAGCGATTTGGTAATGCCATAGTAAACCGTTGGTGCGATTAATGCATCTATTTTATCGGCCAGATACTCGGCCATCGATTCCGGTATAAAATTATCGGTACCCAATGCTGCGGCCCCATGCGCCTCAACCGTCCCAACCGGAAGAATAATTGTATCAATTTTTTGCGGAACCAGTTTCCGGATATCTCTTGTCATTAGACGCTGCAGTTGCCTTTGCATCAATCGGCCTGCCTTTCGACAACCCTTTTGAGAACCATTTCGGTTTCTCTGGCGGAGATTTCATCACCCTCCAAGCGAAACTGATTTATGTCACGCACCAGATATTCCAAATCCTCGGGATGTTCAACGGCGTACCATAACTCAAGTTCCGACCAGGTTAATCCCTGCTTACGAAAACATTCGACAACCTCAGAATATATATTAGGTGAGCGCCAGTCAAAGGCAGATAGCTCGACATGATATTCGCCCGACAACCCAATCAGATAGTACCGACCCTCAACGGTCGGCCCAAATACGGCGTCGGATTTTTTTAGTAATTTCAGCGCGGTTTTAATGGAGTTATCTTTTATTGTTGGTGTTCGGCTGCCTATGAAAAGAACATGTTTGTACCCATCGTTAAAACATTTATTAAAAATCCGCTCCATCTTTTTGCCCCACCGCTCGGCCGGAAGCGAGGTAACTCTCAATCCGTTATTAAGAGCATTTGCTTTTTTCCCTTTTAGTTTTTTTCGAAGATAATCAAGAATAGTAGTAACCGATTTTCTCGTATCGGGAAACTCACCGTAAAAAAGATTAACGTCAATTGATTTTATTCCCAAGATATTAACAAGTGTGTCGGCAACAAACGCCTGGTGCAAATACCTGATATCTTCGGTACTGAAACTATCTCCGATACTTAATTCGGAACCATCCTCAGATATTTCCTGAATGCAAATGGCAAGAACCGTGTCATTTTTTCTATTATTTTCTTTTGTGAACATAACCATTGTCGCTTTTGAATATAACCTTAACTTTGCCCCAATATAAGAAAGGCCGAACGGCTGGTCAAGTGACTGATGTAATTTTTTGAAAAAATTAGGAAACTTTATTGGATACAAATGTAGGAATCAATTTCGACCACTTATCCCAAATTTAATGATGGAAAAAGCTCCAGAAGATAATTAGCGATATATTGCAACAAATTGAAGAATACCAAAACACCAATCAGCATTAATAGCCCTCCCGTAATCAGTTCCACAGCTCTGAAATGACGTTTGATAAAACCAAAGAAGCCTATCAGAAAATTAAATAAAAGCGCCGTCAAAATAAAAGGTATTCCGAGGCCAGCCGAATAAAAAGTTAAAAGGATTACACCCTCACCCACTGTATTTTGATTTGCCGCCAGAGTCAGGATAGAGCCAAGTATTGGACCAATACAAGGTGTCCAGCCAAAAGCAAAGGCCATCCCGATAACGGTCGATCCAAGCAATCCGTATTTCCTTTGACCGGCGTGGAATCTTTTTTCATAGTTAAGCGCCTTGACCCGAATTAGACCTGTAACATGAAGTCCAAAAAGGAATATCAAAAGACCGCCGACTTTGTTGAAAATGGCCAAATTGGAAAACAGCCACTGACCAAAAAACGAGGCCGAAGCCCCAAGCGCAATAAATACCAGCGAAAAGCCTATAACAAAAAATATTGTGTTGAGGAGAATGTGTGATAGATGCTTCTTAGCCTTTTCTTTATCGGTTAACTCGTCAAGCGACACCCCGGATACAAAAGAGATATATCCTGGTATTAGCGGCAATACGCATGGAGACACAAAAGAAAGACCGCCCGCCAATAACGCCCCAAAATAACCTACACTGCTCTCAAACACAATTTCTCCTGTAATATTTTACAATTAAACATTGTAATGATAAAATTGTTCCCGAAGCACTCATTTATTTTGGGCTATTTTGGGCACTTTTAAATTGCGGTAGGTATTCCTTGATTAGTCTGCTTATTTCTTCTTTACTTATTTTTGCCATAAGCTGATCGACAATTTTCTGGGTTATATAATCAGCCAATTGATTAATATTCAATTCTATCTCTGTCCCGGGTTCTGTTTTATCTGGTTCTGGAGTGGTCGGGATTTTGGCCGATTCAGGAGCCAACTGTTCCATTTCCTGCTTGAACTCAGATATAAACTGATCAACTCCACCCGATTTTATCATAGGTTTATCCGGCATATCTTCTTTATTCGATGGCAAAATCGGATTCAAACCCTCAGCGGAATTTGTTGTCTGTATCTTTTGAGAGCCGGTATCTTTTTCGGGTTTATCGAATTTAATGTCACCGGTCTCTTTTTTCATTTCATTTATAAACCAGTCATAATCGTGATCGCCGGATTTTTCCTCGCCGGCCTTTTCGGGAGTTGACGGTTCATTTGAGTCGGCTATACCGAATTGATCTGTAGGTATCTCAATTTTTGATGAAGCTGACAGATCCGGCATTTCTTCTCTTTTGGACATTTTCTGTTCAGAGCCATCTTCCCTAATTAACAATGATTCGACTTTACCAGAATCATCATCATCGGTCTCGGATTCGTTCCTGTAAGCTATGCCGATATCCGTCGTTTCATCGGTTCTCTTTTTTCTTTTGGCTCTTTCAGTAATTGTCGTCTTATCCAAAACCTCTGATGATTCAACGTTAATACTATCAATACCAAGTGCGGCATCCAGAAAATCGTCATTAACATCGCCGGTCGAAAAAGGATCCACTTTCGCGATTGTTTCCTTTGGTTTTTGGTCTGTCCCGGGGCCAATAAATAATTTGACCTTATCAAGAAAATCGTCTGTTTCAAAAGGCCTGGATAGAATAACTTCCGGGGGATATGACAACTCCGGACCATCTGCATTGGTGATAATCAGGAGCGGAATCGAGGCGGTTTGTTCTGACTCCTCCAGAAGATCATATAAAAAGGCACCATTTTGATCCTGAAGACCGGAGTCGATTATTACCATATTCGGCTCGGATGTTATAATAAGTTCTTTGGCTTTATCCGCCGATGCCGATGAGATAACATCGTAACCATGCTGATGCAATAAAGATTCAGCTATATTCCTGATAGCATCAGATTTTTCGGCTATAAGAATTTTCTTTCTCATATGGCGTCAACCTTACTCTATTTGTCCTTCTTCGATAAAATCTCACTGGCCTCTTCAAGAAATTTCCGATCTTCCCTGGAGATATTCTCAATGCCAACCTCATTTATCTTGTCAAGAACCCGATCAACTCTTTGCATTACTTCTTCGGCTTTTTGACGATTTTTCTCAAGTTTAGCGGTTTTTTGTTTGTGACGCAAGGATTTAAATGGATTTCCTAAACGCCAGTCCGCTTTCATATAAATCAAACCAACCAACGCGCCGCCCAGATGAGCCAGATGGGCCACATTCGGTCCGGCCGCAACAAAATTTATTAATCCAAATAATGGGATTGCCCAACGGACCTTCATCGGGAAAATAAAAAATATTAAAATATATCTGTCGGGAAACATCATCCAATAAGCTACCAGAATTCCGTATATTGCTCCCGATGCCCCGACAATTGGAGCCGTCATATTATAGTTGAATATCAATGATAAGATTGCACCGCCCAGACCGCAGTATATATAATATCTAAAAAACCTTTTGCCACCCCATGTATATTCCATTTCCGTCCCGAACATCCAGAGGGCAAACATATTAAACAGTATATGAAAGAAACCTCCATGCAGAAACATATAGGTAATTGGCTGAAACAACAAATTGGGAAAATCGCTGAAAAATAGAGCCGGTGTTAATCCCAAATACCGGGTTAGAGAAAACGACGATAAACTCTGAATAATAAAGAATATCGCGTTCCCAATAATCAGATATTTTATTACCGGACTGATTGAGCCGGGTCCTATCCGAAAACCGCCCATTCCGCCCTGATGACTTTGATAATAACTCATTAATCTACATATCGGCATTTAATCGGTTCAGCTTAAATCCCGGAATCAATGCCTTTAACTCTAAAAACTCTGTTCACTTTTTATACAAAGAATATAAACAATTTATTTGGAATAATTATTAGAATTTTGATCCCGATCAACCTCCGACGGAGATTGGCAATTATCGACGGCTCAGGAATTAATTCCAAATTTGGGGAATATTACTCTGGTCAGTACAAACCATATGATTAAAAAAAACCCGAACAATATTATGTCATATAGATCCATCAAAATATCCTTCGTCTTTGGAGAAGAAACATCCAACCAAAAAACACTGCCGCCAATTTATCAAATCAGCGGCAGTGTTTGGGAAACAAAACTTATAATATTTTTGATACTTTATCAATTAAGTGCGCTTTTGGCAATGCTCCAATCACTTGATCAACAAGCTCACCGTTTTTAAAAAAGAAAAGCGCCGGTATAGACATTATTCTATAATCTCTGGCAATCCTTGAATGAGCGTCGACATCGACTTTGGCAATTTTTACTTTACCATCGTATTCATCAGCAATTTCTTCCAAGATAGGCGCAACCATTTTGCATGGACCGCACCAGGGTGCCCAGAAATCCACCAGCACCAGTGGAGTTTCTGATTTTAAAACTTCCTGCTCAAAACTATCGTCTGTTACTACGACCGGTTTACTCATTGTAAATCTCCTAAATTTCTATTAACAATCACTTGCCAGTTTAAACAAAGGCTTTTATAAAATGTTCCCGTATATTTGCATCAATTCTTATTGTCATATTAATACATTTTAAATAATTTTAACTTTCTTTTGAAGATAAGAATTACTTTTAACCTGATCAACAAAAGCTTCCAATTTTGTTTCCTCGCCTGTATCCTGAAGTCCTTCATAACTTATATTCAGCCAGGGAACTCCACCCAAATCCTCCGCAATTTTGGATGATAACGAACTGACAACAGTCCCCGGCATGCAATTAAAAGGCATACAATTAACAATCCCGGATGCACCTCTTCCAACAAAATCAATCGCCTTACCTATTGAAAGGGCCGCCTCCCCCCTGACTTCGACCGGCAGATAGGGTTGAGCACGCTGTATTATTTTCTCAATCGGCAATTCTTCATCGATTTGCAAATATCTGACAAACCGCTTTGTAATCTTATGTTCATCTCGGTGCTGAATATATGCCTGAATTATTGAGCCAACCACTCCTTTAATACGTCGGTAATTAATCGAATCGAGCCGATAGGTCAAAGTTGTATAATTTACCCATTCTGTAAAAACGGCTAATCTGACCTCGCATCCAAGCGCTTCCAGCTTTTCAATAAGAAAGTTATTGGAATATCTGTTATTCCTTAAGTAAATTTCGCCAACCAAACCGATTATCGGTTTCCGGGTTTGTTTTATAGGGATACAGTTAAACGTTCCACCCGCTTCTTCGGCAAGTTTTTGAATGCTTTTGCCGTTTACAATAACATGTTCAACTTTTTTTAGATACTCTTTGTAAACCTCTTCTGTTTGTCCCTTTTCTATTTCATAGGGTCTGGTTTTCAAAAGAGCTTTAGTAAGACAATCAACAAACACTGAGCCTTTCCAGGCCAGTCTACGAAAACCGGTTTTCTCTAAATCAAAATCTCCATAAGAAGTTTGTGAACTGGGTGAATATATTGGGATATTTTTATACCCCAATTCATCGAGAATAACACGGTGCAACTGGCTGTATTGACCGAATCGGCATGGGCCATCGGCACCCGGCATAAAGAATACGGCCCGATTCGGATCAAAATCTTTGGAATTTATCTGACGAATCATATCTCCGGTAGTTACAACGCATGGAAAACATTCCTTTCCGGATGTGAATTTTTTGCCATAGATCAAACTCTGTTCATTCGGATCATCCATTACTATTGCCTTCATTCCACACTTTTCAAATGACGCTCTGACGGCGTAGGCATGATCACACATTTTTGGAATATATAAAATCTTGCCATCCGCTTTAAAACGCTGTTTTGCCGGGGAATAATCGGTAATTGGCTGCTCATATTTATAAAACCTCAATGAATCCAGAAAAGCCTCAAGTCTGGTAATCATCCCCGCGTCCGCCGAATGTTCATCAAGTTCAAGCTGTAAATATGGTTTCCCTGACATGTTTCTTCTAAAGAAATGGGTAATGAATGAATCAGGACCGCAGCCAAAGGATGATAAATATACAGCGTATAGATTTGGATGACGACGGATAACATTGGCCGCCGAGAGAATTTTTCTTCCATAGAACCAGTACATCGAAGATAAATCATCACTTTGAATATCAAGTGCCAGATAATCTATATGAATTGCCTTGATACCCATTTTTCTGATTTTTTGCGGTATATCCAGAGAGAGACGTCGATCAAAGCCATTATATGGCCGACTGACGACAACCAGGCATTTTTCATCCTCTTTCAAATTATCCAAAAACTCTCTACCGGTCTCAAGTAAATTATTCCGGAATAGGCTATACGCCACAAATCCTTTATCTACAGCCGCTCTTATATCATGGTCGGATACATGTAATACTTTAGATATATTTCGCAATTGTTTGTACATCAGAGTGTTATTCTGCTGCAAATGAATGGGCGTTCCGATAAACTTTATACCAAGATCGGCAAAATTGAATCGCGCCGAGATTGAGCTTGATATAGATTGGACATACATACAAATCGAACTTCCCTTTTCAGGACTGTCTCCCTCAATAAAGCTGGTAAGACCTGGCAGGAAAATATAGTCGACATTTTTTTTAATTAGATTTTCAATATGCCCATAGGCCATCTTAATCGGAAAACAGGTTTCAGCCGAGGATTTTTCAAGCGCCGATTTTACAATCTCCTGATTTGAAAGATCACTATTGACAACTTTGAAACCAAGAGATTCAAACATCGCTTTCCAGAACGGGTAATGTTCAAAAAAATGAAGAATACGTGGAAAACCAACCCTGCCCCTGCTGAGTTTCTTAGGATCGACATCAATATACCGTTTTAATAAATACTGCTGTCGAAGTTTGAAATAGTCCGGCGTTTCAATGGTCTTGGATTTTTTCTTAACATCGTATTTCTCACATCGGCTGCCATAGTAAAGCGGTTCTTCATTTTCCAATTCCACTTTCCTGATTTCGCAATGATTATCGCATTCATCGCACGTGAATGTACTAATTGAATACTTCCTTTTTGATAGGTCAAATCCTCGAAAATTCGTTTTTTCTCCGGTGGTTCCTTCCATTACCAATAAAGCCGCGCCGATGGCGCCGGTAATATCATGATGAGGAGGAACGGTAATCTTTTTGCCCATCATCTTTTCAAAAGCCGCCACAACGCCACGGTTCCAGGCAACACCGCCCTGGAAAAATATATTGTTGCCAATTTTCCTATCACCAACAACTTTGGTCAGGTAGTTTGATACAATTGAATATGCCAGTCCGGCTACAAGATCATCGGTTTTGGCGCCCCGCCTTTGATGACTGACCAGGTCTGATTCCATGAATACCGTACAACGCTCACCGCACCCGACCGGACACTCGGCCGAAAGAGCTCTGTCCCCAAATTCCTGTTCAATATTGATTTTTAATTTTTCAGCCTGTTCTTGCAAAAAAGAGCCGGTTCCGGCGGCACAGGCTTTATTCATCTCAAAGTCAATTACTGTTTTATTATGAAGAGATATATATTTAGAATCCTGCCCGCCAATTTCAAAAATCGTATCTACGCCGGGATCAATATTTATTGCCGCCGTTGCTTGTGCCGTAATCTCATTTTTAATTAAATCGGCGCCAACAAAATCGCCCGTTAAATATCTGCCCGAGCCGGTAGTGGCGACACTGACTACTTCCACCCTGTCGCCGACTTCGTCGCCAATTTCACTTAAACCGCGTCTGACAGCTTCAATCGGCCGCCCCTCGGTCATCAGGTAACGCCGGGCAATAACATTTTTATCTTTATCAATAAGGACCAGATTGGTTG
This sequence comes from uncultured bacterium, assembly GCA_965602655.1. Taxonomy (GTDB): domain Bacteria; phylum Zixibacteria; class MSB-5A5; order GN15; family PGXB01; genus JAAERC01. The sequence goes on along the minus strand of CBFCZE010000028.1, from coordinate 12,024 downwards.
ATAGAGAACCGACATCCAGCCCAAGATAAACCTCAAGATTATTTATTTCTTTGTTTGATTTTGATTTGGTAACAGAATAATATTTCGAATCGGGATAATCGAAGCTCAGTCGATTTAAACCGTTGTCAGGAAGATTTCTATAATTTAAATATCCCGTAATTTTTTTAGTATCAATATCAATCGGCTTTTTATCTGAATTTGATTGAGCTTGAATTGCCGCGCCGATAGCGCCAATCACATTGAAATATCCAGGAATTATCAGGTCGTTTTCATTAATATCCAAAATATCTTTGAAGGCTCTGATAACGCCCGGATTAGCCGCAACACCGCCTTCAAATGCAACCGGAGGAATAAATTTCTTTCCGCGTGCAATACTGCTTTTGAAATTACGAGCCACCGCATAACAGAGTCCGGCGACAATATCAAAATCGGGCGTCGCAATTTGCTGAAGATGTATCATGTCAGATTTGGCGAAGACTGAACATCGCCCGGCGATTCTGGGTGGATTCTTTGACTTCAAGGCCATTTGACCAAATTCTTTATCAATTGATATTTTTAGGCGTCCGGCCTGTTGATCCAAAAAGGAGCCTGTTCCGGCGGCGCAAAGATTGTTCATACTAAAATCGACAACTACTTTTTTTTCAGCATCCACCTGTATATATTTAGAATCTTCTCCGCCCATTTCAATAATAGACTGAACATTCGGCAGTAGAACATAATTGGCTGAAGCGATGCAGGTTATTTCTCCAAAAGACAAACCTCCCAAAATCTCCGCTCCAACTCTCCCCCCTATTCCCGTAAAACCAAGGCATATCGAGTCTGATAAATATTCCAAAAAGTTGTTATCCAGAAGAGCTTTTAATGTTTGAAACGGGCGACCATGAAAACGACGATAGCCCGTTTTGACAACTTTTCCGGATTCATCAAGGACAGCCACCTTTGCCGAGACTGACCCGATATCTATACCTATTGAATATCTACCCATTGAACTCTTGCCTTTATGTTTACAATAGCTTAATAGACTGTTTTTGCTTCAAATGCAATTAATTTATTTTTAAAGTTCAAATTCATTGATAAATCTATTTAAAGTCATTTATTACATCTATGCGTTTGCTCATACAAAGAGTCAGTCAGGCTGCGATCACGGTTGATAATAGGATAGTTGGTAATATTGGCCGCGGTTTCCTCATCCTGTGCGGATTTAAGAAAAATGAAACGATTTCCTCTCTTGAGAAAATCACTGAAAAATGTTTAAATCTGAGAGTATTTGAAGACATCCAGGGGAAAATGAATTTGTCGCTCCTGGATATTTCCGGAGAGCTATTGATTGTTTCCCAGTTTACTTTGTACGCCAATTGTCGAAAAGGCCGGCGACCAAGCTTTGATAATAGTATGTCTCCGGAAAAGGCCGAAAAATTCTATAAACTGCTTATAAATGAATTCCAAAAAAGCGGCCTAAAGATTGAATCGGGAATTTTCGGAGCCAAAATGGATATATCCCTTATTAATGATGGCCCGGTAACAATAATGTTGGACGATGACGAATTATTTCAATCTAAATAGACTTCTCATCAATAATAAATTAATTCTCGCTTCGGGATCACCTCGGCGTGTCAAATTACTTAATGAAGCCGGGATACATTTTGAGCAGATTATCCCGGGGATTGATGAGGATGGTGAAGATTGGAAAAATCCGTTCCAAATGGCGTTAATTCTGGCTCGGAAGAAGGCTGAATCAGTATCTCAAAATATATCAAAGAATTCAGTCGTTTTGGGATGCGATACTATTGTCGTTATCAATAATGAAATTCTGGGCAAACCAAATTCACCCGATGAGGCCCTGGAAATGTTAATAAAATTGTCGGGCAATTGCCATACCGTCTGCTCGGCAATTTCGCTGCATCAACCAAATGGCCCGACCTTTACCGACTATGAATTGACTAATGTTTATTTTCACAATATCGACAAAGCCGGGTTATTGAAGTATATAGAGACGGGCGAACCGCTCGATAAGGCCGGAGCCTATGGGATACAAGGTGCGGGAGGTTTTTTAGTTGACAGAATTGAGGGAAATTTGGATAATGTGGTTGGTCTGCCGATGAAACTGCTTGACGAATTAGCCGGCAGAATAATTAAATATAGGGAGTCCGATGGGTAACTATCATATTGATATTGGCAAACAGCTTAAGGCCATCAGGCTGGAACAGAAAAGAGAGATCAAGGATATTGCAGGCGAAACCAGAGTATCCGAAAATTACCTCGAAGCAATTGAAGCCGGCCGCATTGAAGATTTTCCTTCTACCGTATATTATAATCTGTTTGCACGATCATATGCCCGTGAGTTGGGCCAGGATCCGGATCTAATATTTGTGGTAACTACCGCTGAAAGTCTGGAGCTTGAACGAGTGGAAGCCCTTGGCCCTGAGGCAACCGAAGAGGAAATCAAGAGCCTGAAAGCGAAAGAAACAAATAATAATAATTCTCTGGCCAAGGCTGGTATCTGGATAGCCGCTGTCATTGTAATTGTATTTATAGTGATAGTATTAATTGTTAATTCTGGAAAAGAAACCGACCAACCTGCAGGCGAACAGCATTTGACAGACAGTACATCTGAAATAATTGTCGACGCATCTGCTGACACCGACCCTGACACGGCTGTTTTATCCGGCGAAACCGAACCGGTGTATATTATACCACCCGAACCGATCGGCCCTGAAATGAAATTGCGCATCGATGTTACCGATTTAAGCTGGGTTTTGGTTATGTCTGATGGCGATACGGTTCTTAACAGAAATCTTGACTCGGGCAGCTACCGTACGATTTCGGCCCATGAGCAACTCTTGTTGTCAGCCGGAAATCCTAACGGTTTGGTGATAAAATTAAATGACTCGCTCTTTAAACCTTTATCGCCTACCGGACGTCCTGTCAGGAATATTGAAATTACTAATTTAAACAAAGATCAATATTTTCAAATCGTTGAAGAGGTAAAATCAGAGGAACCAGGTATTGGCGAGCTTTAGAGATTATATGGCTCGATTCAAACTTCGTTTGATGGCAAATAATTTTGCGCCGGGAGACATTACGCTCCCCGCCGATTTAAACAATGTTGAATCGGTTCTGGTCTGCTTACCACCCAAACAGCGGGAACTTACCATGGTAAAAAACTTGCTTCCTGAGATTACCAGAACTTTTTCAAAGGCGCAAATATATCTTCTGGCCTTTCCGGGAAGCAGGATATACGATATTTTTCCACGTAGGGGATATTTTATTTTAACCCCAACAGCTAAAAATCTGACTATATCGGGTCTTCCCAAAAAGAATTATATCGAAGTGTTAAATGAGCATAAATATGATTTAATTCTGGATATGAATCTTGATATTAATTATTTTGCTCAGGCGATACTTCTTTCGTACCCGGGCGCCATCAGAGTTGGAAAAGCTAATCTTCTTGGCCAGCCATTTTTTAATCTTGAAATTAAGACCAGATATTTGCGAGATGAAAAAAATATTTATAAATCAATGATAGAAACCATTAACCGTTTGATAAATTATGGACAATCTAAAATAAATTAATCCGCTTCTTAGAATGCTGGAGGAACAGTGTATCTTAAAAGACTAGAACTTCTTGGATTTAAATCGTTTCCAGATAAAACCGTTATAAAATTAACCGATGGTGTCACGGCAGTCGTCGGCCCCAATGGTTGCGGTAAAAGCAACATTCTTGATTCAATCCGCTGGGTTTTGGGTGAACAAAAAGTATCACTTCTTCGCGGCACCAAAATGGAAGAGATTATTTTCAATGGAACTCGCGAGCTTAAACCGCTGGGGATGGCTGAGGTTACGTTGGTTATTCAAAATACCAAAGATCGTCTGCCTACCGAATATGGCGAGATCCAGATCACCCGCCGTTTGTTTCGCTCAGGTGAATCCGAATACTTACTCAATAAAGTTCCCTGTCGATTAAAAGATATAATTGATTTATTGATGGACACCGGCGTTGGGGCCCATGCTTATTCCATGATCCAGCAGGACATGGTCGATGCAATTCTTTCCGATCGAACCGATGAACGTCGTTTCCTTTTTGAAGAAGCGGCTGGAATATCCAAATATAAAAATCGTAAGCAGGCAGCTATTCGTAAATTGGAATCTACCGAACAGGATTTGCTACGTCTTAGGGATATTGTTGCCGAGGTAAATACGCACGTCAACTCTCTTAAACGCCAGGTTAAAAAGGCGGAACGATACAAAAAGCATTCAGATGAATTAAAAAGCTGGGAAATATTCCTTGGTAAAGAGGCTATCGATGAACTTAATCGGGAACATCGCGATCTTTTTACAAAAAAGGAAACTTTATCCGACAGCAAAATAAATTTTGATACCTCCATTAATTCATTATCGGCACAACAGGAAAAAGAACGAAAGAACCTAATAGATCTTGACCGCGATCTAACTCAACTTTCCAGTGAGGTATATGAGAAATCGGAAGCGGCCCATACGATTGAAAAAGATATCAGTATTCTGCGCGAGAAAAAGGAAAATACACGGGCGTTAATAGAAAAAAACGAACTTGATATTAGAGCTCTGGGCAAACGAAAAGAGATTCTTAAAGAGCAGATAGATGATGTTCTAAAAGAGCTGTCAAAACTCAATGATGAGTTTGAGCAGATGGCCGGCGAGGTTGATAAACAGAGTGAGCTTTCCAAAACCAGTGATGAAAAAGTCCTTAAGGCCAGACAGACAGCTAAGGAGTTAAATCAAAAATTGATGCAATTGGAATCTCAGCTATCGGCGGGGAAAAGCGATGATAGTAATCTAAGAGAACAGGACAACGACCTTAAAACGTCTATAACCGATTTAAGCAGACAGATTGAAGAATCTGAGACCAAAAAAAAGGAAATCATTGACAGACAATCTGCTCTGGAAAAAGAACTTGAAGCAAAATCGAATAAGGCAAAAGAGCTCGATATCAGGCAAAACAGCTTCGAAAATGAAATAGAAAGGCTGAACTCCGATTTGGAAGAAATATCGGGCAAGATATATAACCTGACCGCATCATTGGAGGCGGCTGAGGCGCGTCGCCATCTTCTGGTTGAAATGATGGCCCATTATGAAGGATTTGGAAGCGGCGTTAAGGCGACACTTGATGAGCGGCATCGCTGGTCCGGCCTGCTTGGAACGGTGGCCGATAATTTGATCCCATCAGAGGGGTATGAAAATGCGATTGAGGCTGCTTTGGGTGAAACTGCGGGTTATTTAATATGCCGCGACCGCGATACTGTTGATAGTGTCATAAACTACCTCAGGGAAGAAAATAAAGGCCGTGCCGGCTTTATTATTCTTGATGAGGCCACTTCTATGGCAACTATCTCTCGTCCAACCATCAATAGTAATCGATTTTTGGATTGGGGCGATAAATTTGTTTCTGTCTCTGATGAATTTAGCGGTTTGGCAAGAGTACTGCTATCTCGGGTGGCGGTGATGGGACCCGGCGGTGGGAGCGAAATTATCAACCAGCTCCCCCCCTATTTTGAGGCAGTTACACCTGATGGGAAATATTTCAGAAACAATGCCATAGTCTCCGGAGGATCGTCCGATGAAACATCCTTGCTCGGCCGCAAGGAAAAGGTGGCACATCAGGAAAAAATTATTGCCGAACTAACCGAACAAATAAACTCCCTTAAGGAGTCCCGAGGTAAAATTACGGCCACAATTGGAACTAAACAGGCTGAACTTAAAACGGTTTTGGTTGATATTGGTTCGATTGATGAAGAGCTTGAAAAATATGAAAAAGATTTAACAGCCGTAAAATATGACAGCCAAACAATTCAAAACGAATTATCCAGATTGAGCAACGAGCGATCAAGTCAAAATCAAAAACTGAAAATGCTAAAGAACCGGCAGTACAACCTGAATCTAAGCCATGATCAGCTTGCCGTTGAAAGAGACAAGCTGAACCAAGCACAGAATGAACATAATGAACATCTAAACCGGCTCGATGCTGAATCTGAAACTGTCGAAAAACTGTTGTCGAATCTCCAGATTAAATTGGTCGAACAGAAAAGCAAAAAACAACAACTGGAAACGCAAATATCGCATACCCGTGAACTAATTTCTGATATTGAACAGAACTCGGCCGTGAAATCAGAAGAGATAATGACCGCAAAAGAAGAATCCAAAACAGCCAATGAAAAAATATTTATTCTTGAAAAAGAATTAAAAACAACTTTTGAAGGCCGTACCGCCCTATCCGAAAAGCAGATAAAATTGCGTGAAGAGCGAGAGAGTATCCAGTTCGAAATCGATAAGCGTGAAAAGGAAATAAAAAGTATCCGACAAAATCGCGAGGATATCGGTTCACAACTGCACGATACCGAAATCAGAATGACCGAGATTGAATCTAAAATTCGAAACATTATGGAAAATCTTAAAGAAGAATGCGATGTCAATCTTGATGAAGTAACTACTGAGGTTCCCAATAGTGAGATTCCCGAGGAGAAAAGACGGGAGCGGATGCTTGAGCTTAAAGAAGCTATTAAGAATATGGGGGCCGTCAACCTGCTGGCTCTGGAAGAATTCAATGAGTCCAGTGAACGTCTGGAATTTTTAACAACTCAGCTGACCGATTTACTTAAGGCCAAATCGACCTTACAAACAACAATTACCAGAATTAATTCCACTGCTAAAAAACTTTTTGTTAATACATTTGAAGAGGTTCGGGGGAATTTCAGGAAAGTATTTGAAGAGTTATTCACCGGCGGTGAAGCCGATGCCCGCTTAACTAATCCGGATGATCCACTGGAATCACCGATTGAAATCATTGCCCGGCCAAGAGGGAAAAAACTGCTTTCAATCGCCCAGATGTCGGGCGGTGAAAGAGCCCTGACGGCTATATCGTTGTTGTTCGCCATCTATTTGACGAAGCCTTCTCCGTTCTGTGTGTTGGATGAGGTTGATGCTCCCCTGGATGATGCCAACATAAAACGCTTTTTGAAACTAATAAAGACTTTTTCGGATGAAACTCAGTTTATTATCATTACTCATAATAAACTCACTATGGAGGCGGCTCATGTTCTTTATGGCATTACCATGGAAAATCCCGGCGTCTCCAAAGTTGTATCGGTCCGCTTTGATGCCGATGAAAATGGTGCCGTAGTCGATAGCTTTATTGGTGATGCTATGGTAAAAAAGCGTTCCGACATTCCGGAGAGTATTAAAAAACGCCTGGTGGGAAATGTCAGCCTAAAATCGACTGAAGGTTCATCCGAAGAGTAGACAATTATCAGGACGACCAAAATGTTATCCGCTATAAAGAAGCTAAAAAAATCGCTATCAAGGACCCGGGATACGATCTTTGGTCAAATCGGCAATCTTATCAAGGGGCGAAAATTAGACGATGACCTGATTGATGATATTGAGGAAATTCTTTTAAAAGCCGATGTAGGAGTTTTGGCCACAGAAAAAATACTCGATAATCTCAGAGAGAAAGCGTCCGAGAATAAAATATCGAATTCGGACGAGGTCATCAATTTATTAAAAAATGAAATATTAAAAATACTTGCGGCCAATCGGCATGAAGCTTTTGCAGAGAATAGTCCGAAACCAATTGTCTGGTTGATTGCCGGAGTTAATGGTACCGGGAAAACCACGACAGTCGGCAAGCTGGCCCATTATTTCAAAAAACAGGATAAAAAAGTTATGATAGCAGCCTGTGATACATTTCGGGCCGCCGCAGTAGAACAGCTCGCTATTTGGGCTGAAAGATCAGGAGTTGATTTTGTAAAGGCGCAGACCGGTGCTGATCCCGCTTCTATTGCTTATGATGCCTCAATGGCCGCCAAATCGCGCGGAATTGATATTCTGTTGATTGATACTGCCGGCCGGCTTCATACTAAAACGAACCTGATGAAAGAGATTGAGAAGATTCGCAGGGTAACCGAGAAGATTATTCCGGCTGAGCAAATATTTTCACGTTTGGTGATCGACGGAACAACCGGCCAGAATGCCATTTCGCAGGTAAAGATATTTGTCGATGCAATTGGATGCGATAGTCTGATTGTCACCAAACTTGATGGTACAGCTAAAGGCGGTGTCATGATTGCAATTGCTGAAGATTTGTCGGTTCCGGTCGATTTTATCGGGATCGGCGAAGCCATCGAAGATTTGGAACCTTTTGATGCCAATAGTTATACCGAGGCACTATTCAATGCTTAAGGAATTAAAAGTTAAAACTAATCGGCGTGAGGAACTTATAGATATCACGCATTTGGTTAGGGAAGCGATCGCAAAATCAGAAATTGAAAATGGACTTGTACAGTTGCATGTTCCTCATACTACCGCCGCTATCACAATCAATGAAAACGCCGATCCGGATGTGAAGCGTGATATCATTTATAAGCTCAATAAGGAGATACCTCAACGGGATGATTATCATCATGGCGAGGGTAACTCCGACGCGCATATCAAATCATCGCTTTTTGGTCCAACTCTCCAGTTAATCATCTCAGATTCAAGACTTTTGTTGGGAACCTGGCAGGGAATTCTTTTTTGCGAGTTTGACGGACCTCGCACCAGACGCCTATATCTGAAAATAATTGAAGGCTGATTTTAAAAATCAATAGTTGAGATCACGATACCAATCAAGAGATTTTTCCGAATGGTTATCGGTTTTGCTCAACAAAAGTCATGATGCCCGAGACTTTATTATTGGCGGTATTTATGGACAGGATGAATCATTTTTTTTAAATCATGCCATGAAATAATATCCCTCTCCCCTTTAATAATGTCTAATCAAATTGTCAGACCGGTACTATTGGAACAACTGTATCGGGGTTTCTCAATATTATCAGGTAGCAAATATCGCAGATAAAAACAAGAGTCGGCCAATAAAATTGACCGACTCTCTTTCAACAGGGCTGGTATATAAATGATCTACTTGAGTAGAATCATTTTCCGAGTTTCGGTGAAGTTTGCAGCTTTAACCCGGTAGAAATAAATTCCCGTTGCCACAATCTGTCCGTTATGGTTGGAGCCATCCCAGACAACAGATATGGTACCAGGTTCGGTTGTGCCGTCAAACTTCCTGACCACCTGACCGGCTGTATTGAATATTTCAATTTCCCAATCGCAAGCGACCGGGATAGTCAGGTCGATTGTTGTCGATGGATTAAACGGATTTGGATAGTTTTGTGACAGGGCAAAGTCGCCCGGCAACAGACTATTCACAAGTTCCGTTTTCAGCCGTTCACCGTAATAACCGGCGAAATAGGCTTCGGTCAGACGAATGGAGCCATTACCGTCAAAGCTCAGATTCAGTATATCTCCCTGACCAACATCGATTTTTTTATTAAGTTCAAAGCTATATATCAACACTCTTATTTCGGAATCGGTGATATTGTAAGCAACATTCATATTCGATGCAATACCGCTTAAATGAGGCATTTCCGGAACGGCATCCGTATATTTAAACACAAGCAATCCCGCCCCGGCCGGATAATTGATATCGCCCTTGATAGACAGACTATTATTTTCAATTTGTGCCATAAGCCTGACAGCTGATCCCGGAGGAGCAACTTTCGGGCTCGGCGCGACATCACCGGTAAGAATCCTGATAAGATAAACCAGATCAGCCACCGTCAACGGTATGCCGTCGCGGTTAATATCCGAAGCCGCTGTTTGTCCGTCAACATTAACCAGGAAGGCGCTAAAACCATATATGAAGTAGTTGGTATAAACTACCGCATCGGCAATTTCATATGCAACACCGTTAAGGTTCAAATCGCCGCGATCATCAATATCATCGGGATGGATAACACAAACACCGCCATTTTTGAATTCCATACATCTTATCGGAGTTATTTTAGCTCCGGCAAGACAGGAATCCGGGGCACCAACCGATTCAATGCGATTTTCTTCCGGGAATAGATCTTCGTTGGCCTCATCCCAGATAACACCGCCTTGGGCATCAAAAATGATACCATCCATATAGAGCATATTACCAGATGGATCGGAGAATGTGTTATCACCGCAGTCAAACCAGTAGAATCCCATCGGTAAGAAGAGTCCGCCGATATTCTGATCGCGTGAAATGCGCATATTCAAAGTAACCATTATTCCCGAAGGCGTTAACTGCTCTTCCGGTGGATGTGTTACCGGGATTGTCCGATCGGCAATACCAATAATCCGAATCATGCCGGTTGGACAGGCACCGCCACAAGTAACGTCTTCATGACTATACGTTAAATATTCCCACTCTGAAATGACATCACCCTGTAGTAATGACAGGAAGGCCATAACCGAAGCATCATAGTAAATTAACAGGTCAAATCCGCCAATTTCTTCATAGGCATTCACAGTAATGTGCACTGGAACCGTCGAACCGACTATATAACAGGTATCGGTCTCAATAGCCACTTCGATACATGTTTCACAGACATTGGATGGGTAGATAGTTACATCAAATGATTTAACAATGGTATGACAGCCATCCGATATTTCTATTTCAAATGTATATGTAATATCATTACTTTCGGGCGTAAAGCAAACTGCCCCGCTATCCATTTCAGCGGGAATATATGTTCCCGGCCCCGATATCTTCTGAATAGTAAATTCATCGCTATCAGGATCTGAGCCATAGATGCCGTCGATACAAATCTCTTCCATCACATCGGTGCATGAGGAAATAATCCTATCTTCCGGAACCGTTAAGGTCGGCGGCAAGTCTTCATAAACAATAATATTTATATCACTGCAGGTAGAGGTTCCGCAAAAATTGGTTGCCGTTATATCTATCGGATATGTTCCGGCACCATCAATCGGAATGCAAACAACACCATCCTCATAGTTGCCATTAGGCGAGATAGTGACCTCGGCCGCTGAACCGGTTATCTCAAGCGGGAAACAGATTGTTTCGGTTGTGGCCAGGCAAACAGTTCTCTCAATATCATCGGGGCATGTTATCTTTGGTGCCTTTTCAATGGCAACATTGACCTGAAAGTCACATTCAACCGTCTGGCAAGGAGCCTCAGCAGTTACTGTAAATTCATACATACCCGAGGCGTCAGCCTGGAAAGTAAATTCATCCGTAGCCGGATTATAGGAGCCAAAAGGACTTATAGTCACATGGGCCGTATCCGGCTCAATTGGCAGAAATACCGTTACCGTACCGGCTTCGCATAATGACGCTGAAACCGGGAGATCCGGACAGGTAATCTTGGCGCTGTCACCGAAAACAACTTTTACGGTAATCTGACAATAAGCAGAACCGCAGGCATCTTCGGCATTGACGTCAATAACATAGGTGCCGGCATAATTGGCATCGAAGCAAAGTTCACCTTTTTCGATATCATAAGTTCCCTGAGATACCGTAACCTGAGCCGTCGATGGTGTTATCGATAAGGGGATACATATTTCGCCGGGATCACAAACTAAGGTGTTAATGTCTCCGACCGGGCAGTCAATTACCGCCGCCTCACCACTGGTAACATTAATACAGACTATATCTGAAGCGGTTAACTGACAATCGTCAGTGACCGTTATCTCAAGACAGTATTCGCCGACTCCCGTTGGGAGGAAACATATTTCACCGGTCGTTTCATTATAATATCCGCCGTGAGAAACTTCCACCGATGCTCTATTGCCATTGGCATCTTCCAGAAGATCAGGCAGGAAGCAGTACTCCACAAACTCGCACTGGAATATATCAAAGTCGGGACCGGCATTAATAACCGGAGCAACATTGAATTCAACATCAACCGTATATGTGACTGACGCCGTTCCGCACGGTGTCTCAGCATGAACCGTGACAGTATAAGTACCTTCGGCATCGGCCTGGAAGCAGATCTGATTATCTTCATAAGTACCGGTTATTGTCTGGTCAGTAAACACAGCGGTAACAGTAACCACCGCTTCCGGCGGGGTTATTACGACATCGGTGCAAACCGGTCCAGCCTCGCAGAGTAATTCGGCCTGATTTCCGGGATCATCAATTACCGGCGGTTCGCTCATTATCACATTAAATATAATGTC
>CBFCZE010000027.1:0-26985 GCA_965602655.1 uncultured bacterium | reverse complement strand
ACCATCGGCTGAATCAGATAATCGGCCGCCTCCTTTCCCATATGGCGTTTGGCAAAATCGTATATTGATTCATCGGGTATATCGCCCGGACCGGAACTGAACGGCTCCAAAAGAATCCGTAATTTCCCCTTTAGACTGAGAATATCAGAAGAAAGAAATTTGGGTGGCGACATTGGGACTTCGCGGAGTTTTCCCTTCCGCAGAATAAATCTTTTATCCGCTTTTTCGTTGGCTCTTTCCAGTTGATCGGTCAGTCCCAGTTCCTCACAAAGCTGAAGGGTTAACGGTTCGCGATCGAGAAAGCCGTTAGGGCCATGATCAAAACTGTACTCATCGATATAGTCGGTCCCGATAGTGCCGCCCGGCTTTGAATCGGATTCAAACAGTCTTATATTCAGATTTAGTTTTTTCCGGCGCAGAAAGTGCAGCGCCGAAAGACCGGAGATTCCTCCGCCGATTATGGCAACATCAAGCTGTGACATTTTTTTCAATAACACTATTGATTAGACTTATCAGAACATCGCTGAATCTAGGATCATCGTTGAACATAGGCATCCGTCTGATACGGCCTTCGGCATCGACACCTAGCTTCGCAATCAGGTCAATATCAATTTCGTAAAGCGTTTCAATATGATCGCAAACAAAACTTACCGGGATAACCAAAATGGATTTCCCCTCATCCAGCAAGCGGTGCGCCGTCTCCACCGTATCGGGACCAATCCAGTTGACCGGACCGGTTCGGCTTTGAAATGAGATAAAATATTCCAAACCGTTGGCCGCCAATTTTGCGGTAGTTTCAACCTGTTCCACATACGGATCACCTTCATCGACAAACTCCTGCGGAAGCGAATGCGCCGAAAACAGCAAGACCTCATTCTCTTTTTTATGGGTGCTGATATATTCCCGCAAAAGAGAAATATATTTTTTGTCAGAATAGAAATCTTTTATAAATGAATAGGTAATATTGCTCTTATTTTTTGTTTGCTTAATCTCGGTAAAACATGACCCGGTGGTTGCCTTGCTGTACTGAGGATACATCGGCAAAAATATTATATGATCAAACTCATTTTCACCGGCTTTGGTTAATACCGTTTTTATATACGGCTCAAAATAACGCATGGCGACAAAACATTTAAAATTTGAAATGGTCTCAGATAATTTTTCCTCAATTTGCCCGGCCTGCTTTTCGGTCCAGTAAAGTAATGGCGAACCGCCGCCAATTAAATTGTAGCGGGCTTTTACTTTCGGGGATCGTATAAAAGAGATAAACCGGGCCAGCGGTTTTTGAAACAAAGGCCCGCCGGGCAGTCTTATTAATGTTCTATCGGAAAAAATGTTATATAGATATTTTGGGACATCGCCGGCATTGTTGGGCCCGCCCATCGCCAAGAGAATTACACATATTTTTTTATCCTGCCCGATACTCATTTAGATTGTCCGAGAAAATGTCGTCCCTTTTGAATCCGGTTTGGTCAGGTAAGAATCAAAAGTCATCGCTATGTTTCGTACAAATGTTCTTCCAAGCGGTGTTATTTCAAGACCCTCCGGTACTCGTATTAAAAAACCATCATTTATAAATTCATCGAGACGACCGTCTTCATCTTTAAAATATTCCGAGTATTCGATACCAAAGCGTTTCCTCAGACTCCCAAACTCAAGTTTGAAATTGCACATCAGCGAGGTAATCAGGTATTGCCGAATTAAATCGTCATCGTTCAACTTCCTGCCCCGGAAAACGGCCCAGTTTTTTTCATCAATTGATTTCTGATATTTATTCAAAGTGGAAATATTCTGGAAAAATGAATTGTTGATATAGCCGATCGATGACATCCCGAATCCTATCATCTCATTGGATGACTGGACCGTATAGCCCATGAAATTGCGAAACAGACGACCGTCTGATTGAGCTATTGACAGCTCATCTTCCGGCAGAGCAAAATGATCCATACCGATCTGACGATAACCGGCTCCGGTAAAATGCTTCACGGCCAAAGAAAAAAGATGATACTTTTTCTCGGCCGAGGGGAGTTCCTCGGCATTTATATTCAACTGATTGGCCCGCATCTTCGGCAGATAAGCAAACGAATAAACGGCCAGACGATCCGGTCTCAGTTCAATCGCTTTTTTTAAGGTTTCTTCAAAGCTTTCAGGTGTCTGACGGGGCAAACCGTAAATCAAATCAAAATTAATTCCCCGAAAGCCCAGCGACCGGCAGACATTTACCTTTTCTTTGATAAGTTCAATCGGCTGTCGGCGTCCGATTGCTTCCTGTACATCGGCGTCAAAATCCTGCACTCCCATTGAAATCCGGTTAAATCCGCGATCGGCCAGATATTCTAATTGTTCCTTTGACGTTATTCTCGGATCTATCTCGATTGATTTCTCACAATTTTTTTCAAATGAGAATAAATTCTCAATTGAATCGATTATTTTTCCGAATTCATCATTGTTTAGATAAGTAGGTGTCCCGCCTCCGAAATGAAGCTGGCTTATCTTTCGACGATCTCCCAAAAGCTCCGCTGTTTTGTCTATTTCTTTGAGAAGACAATCGAGATAATTTCTTACCGCTTCAGGTTGCTTGCTGACAGTTGTGTTGCATCCGCAATAGTAGCACCGTTTACGGCAGAAGGGAATATGGCAATATATCGCCAGTGGTTCATCTTTTTTTGCCGACGTTTCTTTCAGGGCCGAACGATATTGTTCTATTCCTATTTGATCTGTCCAAACCGGCACGGTCGGATAACTTGTATAGCGCGGACCGGGGCGGTCATATTTCCGCAGGAGTTGAATTGGAACCATCGTGGATTCTATATTGTTTTTCATATCTAATCTCGATAATTATGAACCGTATCGACCAACGCGCTGACCGATTCCAGCGGCGTCTCCGGCAGAATTCCGTGTCCAAGATTAAAAATCAGCCTATCAAGATTATCCAGGGAGTCCAGAATCTGTTTGGTCTTTTCAACAACATGTTCCGGGGTCCCAAAAAGAACAGTGGGGTCAAGATTCCCCTGCACCGCCTTATTCGGCAGGGCGGTCATCGCCTGATCCAGTTTTGTCCGGTAATCAATACCGATAACTTCGCAGTCCAAATCTTCGATTATATCATAGTACGGTGCAACATTATTTACAAACAGTATTCTGGGTACATTCAAATTCGACAGTTGACCGAATATTTTATTGACCGGCCTGATAACCCAGCGGGTAAAATCATCGTGCGACAGTATCCCCCCCCAGCTTTCAAATAACTGAACCGTATCGGCGCCGGCCTCAACCTGGGCCTGAAGATACGATGTCAGCGCATCGGATAAAAAATCAAACAGTTCCTCGGCAACATCGGGTGACTGATGTAAAAACTTTTTGCCCGAGTTAAACGTTTTTGAACCCTGTCCCTCAATCAGGTAGCAGGCCAGAGTGAAAGGTGAGCCGGCAAAACCGATCAGGGGAATATCCGGCAAAATATATTTTATCTCTTTTATACCGTCTAATACATAAGGGAGATCGTCGGTTGGTTTAATCGGTGTCAATCGTCGGACATCATCCAATGTACTTATTGGATTAGAAATTTGTGGTCCGCCATCCGGAAATGAGACATCAATCCCCATCGGTTCCAGCATCGTTAATATATCAGAGAACAAAATAGCGGCATCGAGATCAAACCGTTTAATCGGCTGTTTCACCACCTTTGCAATAAGCTTCGGCGATTGGCATAACTTATGAAATGATACCTTATCGCGAACCTTCTGATACTCGGGCAGGTAGCGTCCTGCCTGGCGCATTATCCAGATTGGGATTTTCCCGGTATTGCGACCGTAACAGGCGTTGATGAAGTTGCTGTTTCTTATTCCCACTGATGCGCCTCTTGTTTGATATTTTTCGCCAGAATGTCGGCGGCATCATCAAGCATTTCTTCGGTGTGCGCCGAAGATATGAAGCAGACCTCATATCCCGATGGAGGAAGATAGATACCGTCATTGAGAACCGATCCATGCATCCGATTGAAGTGCGCGATACCATCCGGGTCAATCTTTTCGGCCGAGCGCGGCAGTTCTTTCTGGAAGACAATCCAGAATATCGAGGCTATTCCTGATACGTTAACAACCCGGCCGTTAAGTTTGTCATTTAATTTTGAAACAAACCGGCGGTTCTTTTCTTCAAGGCCAGCATAAATTTTTCCATCGGCCAGTTTTTCAAGCGTAGCCAGACCGGCGCTCATGGCCACCGGATTACCGGATAACGTTCCGGCCTGATACACCGGGCCAAGAGGGGATAGTTTATTCATAATGTCGGCGCGTCCGCCAAAAGCACCGACCGGCATCCCGCCGCCAATAATCTTACCATAAGTTACCAGATCGGGTGGCACCGCATAATAGGCCGAGGCCCCGCCCATCCCCAGGCGAAATCCGGTGATGACTTCATCCATTATCAATAAGGCGCCATGTTTCTGCGTCAGCGCCCGGAGCATTCTCATAAATTCGTGACTTTGAATCAAAAGACCATTATTGGCCGGGACACCTTCAATAACTGCCGCGGCCAGTTTATCGCCGTTGGTTTTGAAAAAATTACTCAGGGCCTCCTCATCGTTTAAGGGGAGAACAGCGGTATGGCTGGTGATAGCCTCCGGGACACCGGCCGAAGACGGCTGCCCGAACGTTGCCAGACCTGATCCGGCCTTAACCAAAAGATTATCACTGTGCCCGTGATAACAACCTTCAAATTTCAGGATTAAATCCCGCCCGGTAAAGCCGCGAGCCACTCGAATCGCCGACATCACCGCCTCAGTTCCCGATGAGACAAATCTGATACTTTCTACCGGTTCAACTTTTCCAATAATAAAGTCAGCCAGTTTATATTCGACTTCGGTTGAGGCCCCATAGGTCAGACCGCGATCGATCTGATTTTTCACAGCCTTAATAACGTCCGGATCACAATGCCCCAGAATCAGAGGTCCCCAGGAGCAGCAAAAATCGAGATAGCGGTTACCATCGACATCATAAAGATAGGCGCCCCCACCCTTTTCTATAATTCGGGGATTACCGCCAACCGATTTAAAGGCTCGAACCGGAGAATTTACTCCACCCGGCATAACCTGACAGGCTAATTCATATATCTTCTGCGATTTTTCAGTTTTCATTTCAGTTCCATCTTATTCCGCTCGGTTTATAAAATATTTGTTTTAGTTATTACGGCCTATAACCATCATATATTAATAATTATTTGATGAAAGTGTTATTTTAAAACTAATCTATTATAGACGCGATCGACAATATCTTCGGCCTTGTTCCCGGATGCTTCGGCCCGCTTTAAGCCAACCCAGCGATCGTCTTTGCTCTCTCCAAGAATAGCCGTAAGTTTCAATTGTCCTTCTGATATTGTCGAATATACCCCCAGCGGGAGCGAACAGCCGGAATCAAAACGAGCCAGCAAACCTCGCTCCAGTTTGGTTTCCAGTGCAACCTCGCCGGAATTTAACTGCTCGATAATATTTTCCGTATCTGGATCGTTGTCTCGAATCTGAATACCGAGAACTCCCTGAGCCGGAGCCGGCAAAAATTGATCAGGATCCAGCTTGATAATTTTTAGATCTGACAAATCAAGGCCAAGCCTGTCAATTCCGGCGACGGCGATTATAATGGCATCGTATAAACCATCGCGCAGTTTTTTAACTCGTGTCGGAATATTACCCCGCAAATCTTTAATTTCCAACGAAGGTGCATAATAGGCTATCTGGCATTTTCGGCGAGCCGAACTGGTTCCGATAACGGAATCCGGTTTAACCGGTATCAAGCCTTCTCCATTAAATTTCCTTTGATTTAAAAGCAGCATCTCGCGGCGATCGGCTCTGAATCCGACTGCTCCCAGTTTTAGTCCGTCTGGTTGCGATGTCATCAGATCCTTCAGGGAGTGAACGGCCAGATCTATATCTTTATTTGATAGGGCTTCTTCCAGCTCCTTGGTGAAAAAACCCTTCCCTTCCAGCTTGTCGAAAGAAACATCGTCAATTTTATCACCGGTAGTTTTGATGATTTTGATTTCAGTCTCGCAATTGTAATTTGAAATAAGGTATTCTTTAATGAAATTCGCCTGCCACAGAGCCAGTTGAGATCCGCGGGTTCCGATAATCAAACCGTTTGCTATCATACAGCCTGTTTTTTGGGAACGCTTATACTATCAGAGTTGATTGCGCCCTGAGCCTCGACCATATGTTCCGACAGTATTCGAATAAACTGAAAAGACGAGTGACCAATCAATTTGGTAATCAAATGATAAACAGCATCCTGCTGCTTTTTATCAAGGGTGGAAAGTTTATTGGTAAAGAGTTTATCGAGCGCCCTATTGGCCATCTCAATTGATTCCCGATAGCTTTCATTAATAATAGGCTTAAGCGATATTTCAATCTGATCCGATAGATAACGATTAACTTCTTTCTGTATAATCTCATTGGCTCGACCGGCTTCAATAAATTTCTCGCGAAGATTACCTTGATAATGATTTTTAAGCTGAGGAATATCAATCAATTCAACATCAGGAAAAGAATCAAAATCACTTGAAAAATCTCTCGGGATAGCCAGGTCGATAAAGATTTTTGGAAAAGACTTATTATCAAGTTTTTCAATAAATGAATTTGTAAAGATAGGTTTATCCGATGATGTCGCCGAGACAATAGCATTTATTTTAGCCGGTGACCGTAAAAACTCATCAAGTGAAACAGCCGATCCGCCAAACTTTTCAGCCATCTCCGCCGCTTTATTTACCGTCCGATTGACAAATAACAGCTCTCCCCGGAAGGAGTCTTTAATGTAATTGGCCAGCTTGGACGACATCGGACCGGTGCCAATCAAAGCAATTATCGGATTCTGTATATCAGACAGATGTGATATAAGTGCTTCTCCGGCCAGTGAAGCCATCGATAATGAACCGCGGCCGATTGACGTTTTCCGCTTGACATTCCGCGCTATCAGAAGCGCCCGTTGAGCCAGAAAATCGAGAATCGGTCCGACCAGATTATAATCTTTGGCATCATAATAGGCCTGCTTAAACTGACCGGTAATTTGGGTTTCACCAATGACCAATGACTCTAATGATGATACCATCCGAAACAGGTGCGATATAGCGTCCCGCCCCTGAAAGTTATAAAAATCGTTGGGGAAAAAGGGAATGTCGTTTTTACCCTTAAAAAAGAAATCTATCAGGCGATGCAATACTTGAGACGGCTGAACCGAATCCGGAGCCGAATATAAAATTTCGATTCTATTACAGGTGGATAAATAGATTAGCTCATCAACACCAAGGGCGGATTTTATTTCTTCCAGTTTAGTTTGTCTCGATTCCGAACAAATCGTCATCCGATGTAACAGACGATTATTTTGTTGCCAGATCGAAGTGCCGATTATTCCAATACTCATACGCTATTCCAAAAGTCCTTATCTTTCCATTTTATTACGCAGAAATATTAAAAATTTCAATATTATAGTGTCATATTATTGTCATATTTCAGAAAAATTTAAAAATTTTGCTGTCTTCCTGAAAATATTTCACGCCGCTTAAATTATTTCCGGGCGAATGATTATATCTATAAATTATATTTGATGCTTTCGTCATTGACTCTCCAACCTGCCGAACGAGCCTTTGTGAGGATAATTGCCAATTCCTCTCCAAAAGGTCTGGAGGCTTCAGGTTATTTTGAATAAAACTCTGTCAATGATATCTACAGATATCTAAAAATCAGATAGAAAATCTTTTTTAAGGTTCATGATATTGGATATGTATTACCTATAATCCTACTATTTTTTTTAGATTTCTAATTTCGGCTTGATTAAGATAACGCCAGCGGCCTGGTTTTATGCGAGTACTCCGTAAACCGGCGAATTCTATCCGGCATAAATCCCGCACCGGGTGGCCCACTGCCTTGAGAAGCTGTTTGACCTCATGTTTATGGCCCTCTGTCAAAACCAGAACAACTTTGGAGCTTTTGATACCGCTTTTTAAAATTTTGACATCGGCTCGACCAATATGACCATCGGAAAGCTTAATTCCATCGAATATTTTTTGGGCATCATCCGGCGTAAATATGCCGGGGACAAAGGCACGATAGATCTTTTTAACCTCATATTTAGGATGAGCCAATCGATAGGCCAGTTCACCGTCGTTAGTCATCAAAAGAACCCCGTTGGTGTCGAAGTCAAGCCGACCAACCGGATAAACTCTGGTTTTTAGGCCTCTTATATAATATAAGACTGTTTTGCGACGAAACGGGTCAAAAAGGGTGGTTAAAACATTTTTAGGTTTATTCAGAAGCAAATAAATCTGATTGCTGACCGGATTGACCTCGGTGCCGTCAACCTTTACAATATCTTCGGTTTCATTGACTATTGTTCCGGGAGCCTCAACGGTAATATCATTAACAGTAATTTTTTTTTGTTTAATTAGTTGCTCGGCGCCGCGGCGAGATGTCACTCCGCAAATAGAAAGGTATTTATTAATTCTAATCAAGTAAGACCTCATTTGATCATGAGTTTTTAAGGCATCCCTGCAAAAATTAGAATTTTTCTTTTATTGTTATTATTTTACAGCTTCCTCTTCTTCTTTTTCTTCTTCTCGCGGAGCGTCAAGTTGAGTTTCAATTTCTTCGGTTATTGAATTGTTATCAACAGATTCTTCAATTTTTTCAGAAATCTGTTCAGACTGAGATTCGTCGCCGGCCTCAGATGAATCATAGATATCAGCAGTTACACTATGCTCAATAATTTCAGTTTCCTCTTTGAGATTATCGTTATCCTGAACATTCTGAGCAGATTCAAAAGTCAGAATTTGTTGTGTATCTGGTTCCTTTTCAGAAAGCAGTTCCTCAATTTCTTCCATCTTGGGCAAATCGTTGAGAGAATTCAGACTGAAATACTTTAAAAACTCACCTGTTGTACTATAAAGAAGCGGCCGTCCGATTGTTTTGGCTCGTCCGGAAAGGGTAATAAGCTTTCGCTCCAGTAGAGTTCGAATAGCCGAATCGGATGATACACCACGAATCATTTCGATATCAACTCTGATTACCGGCTGGCGGTAGGCGATGATGGCCAGGGTTTCCAATGCCGCCCGGGTTAATTTTTGAGTTCGCCGTCGCGTCAATAACTCCTCAACATAACCAGCATAATTTTCGGTAATAAATATTTGATAACCTCCGGCAATTTTCCTGATTCTAAACGAAGCATCGTTCATCAGATATTTTTCATTCAACTCCGTTACAATTTTATCAATTTCGCCGGCGGTGATATTTTGAAGAATATTGATAATTTTGCTTGTCGGTAACGGTTCGGGGGAAGAAAGTATTAAGGCTTCAACTATTGGTACTCTGTTTCCGTTATTGTTCATTTATTCCCCCGGCTTATAAGGTTTATGGTCTTTCCAGCTGTTCTAAAACCGATTGTTTACTATTATATTTTTCACCGCGATAAACACGCAGTTCCGAAAACGGCAGCGATTGTCGAATTCTAACTCTTTTCAGCTTCACCAGTTCCAAAATTGCCAAAAGAGTTGTCATAGCGACGATCTTTTTGGGAATATCGGCAAACAGCTGCTGAAAGGTGGCCGACTCACTCTTATCCAAAATCGTAAAAATTCTCACAATTCTGTCTTCGACCGACAACTCCTCCGGAGATATTTCATAAAGCTGCTCTTCGTTTATCCGATCAAGAGTTTCCTTAAAAGCGGTTAGAAGATCAAAAAGAGTGGAGTTTTCTGAATAAACAACTTTTTCCTTATATTCAATCCCGGTGTTTACACCCGATGGAACAAACAACCGTTCTTCAAGAAATCTTTTTTCCTTTAAAATCTCTCCGGCTTCTCTAAATTTCCGGTATTCAAGCAGGGCCGCAACCAACTCCTCGCGAGGATCAAGTTCGTCCTCATTCTCCTCATCACGGGGGAGAAGCATTTTGGCTTTGATTTTAATTAAAGTTGCAGCCATCAGGATATATTCTCCGGCCAGTTCGAGATTAAGAACCTTCATCATCTCGATATAATGCATATATTGTTCGGCCACACGAGCAATAGGGATATCGCAAATATCGATTTCGTCCTTACTGATTAAATAATGCAGAAGGTCCAAAGGTCCCTGAAAAATCTCCAGGTTGACCGAATAATTATCCTTAAGTGTTTTCATACTAAAAATATTCCGTTTTCATGGCGAATCGAACTGTCTCCATTACCGCCGAAGCTCGCTCCCGGGCTCTGGTCGCACCACTTTTTAATACGTCCCAGATATAATCTTTATTATTCTCAATAACAACTCTTTTTTCTCTGATTGGCCCCAGGCTTTTATTAAGATTAATTATCAATTTCGCCTTGCAATCGACACATCCGAGCTCGCCGGTGCGGCAGGGCGGGGCAATCGTTTCATTCGGATTTTCTGAATATACATGATGCAGTGCAAATACCGGGCAAATCTCAGGATGCCCCGGATCGTTTTTGCGCAATTTTTCGGGATCGGTAAACATCTTTTTTAGTTTTTGAGTTGTCGCCTCTTCGGTATCCGAAATCGTTATTTGATTATCCAGCGACTTGGACATTTTCCTGCCGTCGGTTCCGGGAATAAGCGGGATTTTGGTCAGTAGTACCTGCGGCTCTCGAAGCGTTTCACCATAAATATTGTTAAACCGTTTGGCCAGATCCGCGGCCAACCAGATATGTTTTTCCTGATCTTTGCCGACCGGCACCTTGTCAGCATTATAAACGCATATATCGGCTGCCTGCAAGACCGGATAGCCTAAAAAACCATAACTATCAAGGCCCAGCTCTTCTTTTTTATCGGCATAGGTGGGCAGGCGGGTTAAAGTCGGCACCGTTATCAACATAGAAAAAATCAGATGCAGTTCGGCATGTTCCTTAACATTTGACTGAATAAAAATGGCGCATTTTTCCGGATCCAATCCGGCCGCCAGAAAATCAACTGCCACTTGATAAATACGTTCCTTTAATATACCGGTGTCTTTGTATTCTTCGGTAAGGGCATGCCAATCGACAATACAGCAGTACATATTATAATCATCTTGAAGATTAACCCAGTTTTTTAAGGCGCACTCAAGATTACCGATATGAAGGGCGCCGGTCGGCTGCATTCCCGATAAAATAGTTTCGTTTTTCATGGACTACTCCATAAAAAGGTAGGGTTTCCAGCGGTCATCGACATTACCGACAAAACGCTGGATATACGTTATATGATTGGGCCGGGTCGGTTTCCGAAGCAATTTCATTCCGGCCGCTTTCAGTGTTCGATCGCCCTTCTTGTTATTGCATCGATCACAGGCGCAGACAAGATTTTCCCAACTGTCGTCCCCATTTTTATTTTTGGGGATAACATGATCGACGGTCATCGGTCCCTTGGTCGATCCGCAGTAGCAGCAGGTATGGCCATCGCGAATAAGGACGTTTTTGCGGGTTAGAACAACACTCTTTCTCGGAGCTCTAATATACCGGCCAAGCTTGACAATTGATGGCAGGGGATACGATTTAAGAACGGTTCTGATTTTAACACCATCATTAGTTTCAATCATTTCGGCCTTACCCAGATACATAAGAATAAATGCACGCCGGGCCGAACATATTGACATCGGCTCATAATTCTGGTTGAGAACAAGCACATTTTTATTCAAAATCGACATCGGCACTCCAGGTCAATTAGCCACACTCAGCTATAATATAGCAAAATCAGGCTATTGGGCTCAATTGTCAATGTTTTTTCTTCCCCCAATTCAGATAAAGACAAAATATCAATTTAAGCTGTTTTTTATAAATTTTACTGTGATCAAAAAACTCGAAACTGCCAAACCAGTATTACTTAAAATATGAATGTCATTTATTGACTCAAAAATTGAACAATAAAACCGATAATGAATAAGACTAAATTTGTTTTCAATTTTTAGTCTGAGTGAGGAAGTCTGAGATTTGGCAATAAATAATCGAAATTGATTTATCTAAATCCCTGATTTCATATAGTATTGCTTCCAAATTGCCAATACGGCGGTGAATAATGAAGGATGATCGTAAAACAAAAGCAGAATTGATAAAAGAGCTAAAAGAATCTCGCCAAAAAATCAGCCTGCTGCAAAAATCTAATCCGGCTGAAACAGATAAAGAATGGTTGTCGGATAATATCGAAGAGTTAAATCGCGCTGTCATAGAGAATTCACCTCTGGGGATTTCTGTTCGGACTTTCCGTGGTAAATTGCTCAGCGTTAATGCCTCCTGGAAAAAGATATGGAATCTTTCCGATGATCAGGTAAATGAGCTTATGAAGGCTGATCCTGAGAAGCCTAATTTTGACTATACCAAGCAATCGCTGGGAAAGTGGTTGCCCAAGGTTGAAAATATTTATAAAAATGGCGGGCTCTTACACATTCCCAAAATTCTTCTTACTGACGAGGAAACCGATAGAACATGCTGGGTTAGTCTGACTTATTACGCTATTAATGACGATAATGGTGACGTTGGTCGCATTGTAATATTGACCGATGATATCACCCAGCGTGTTAATTTGGAAAGAGGAATATTAGAATCCCAATCAAAATATCGCTCTGTAATAGACAATGCCAATATTGGAGTTCTGGTTATACAGGATAATCGTATGGTTTTCTGTAATGCCACAATGCATGATATGCTAGGGTATACAGAGGAAGAATATTACAAAATCGACTTTTTATCTACAGTCCATCCCGATGACAGATCTATTGCGGTTGAAAGAATTGAAGCCAGATTATCAGGGGCAAGCAAGGATTTAAAACCATTGAAAATTAGAGCCATTTGTAAGTCTGGTGAAATAAAGTGGGTAGAAGCCAATTCGACAATGATTCAATGGGGAAACAGGCCGGCCCTTCAGGCTTTTGTTTGTGATATTACGGAACGAAACCAGGCCGAGGAAGCCCTTTGGGAGAGCAAAGAGAAATACAAATTATTGTTGGAGAATTTAAATAGTATTATTGTCAATTTTTCGTTGGATGGAACAATCATTTATTGTAGCCCAAATGTAAAAGAATTGGGTGGTTATGATTCGAAGGCAGAAATTGGTCAGCATTTTACCAAATATATAGCTGAAAAGGCTGACATTGTTAAATCGCAGGAGATTTTCCACAGAATCCTCACGTTTAAAAAGTCGGAGACTTTTGAATTCTTATATCAACCCAAGAATAAAAAGCCTTTTTATGTAGAAGCAAAAGCAAATCCTGTTTTCAAAAATGGAAGTGAAAATCTGGAGAGTATTTCATGTATTGTAAGCGATATAACTGAGCGCAAGCGGGCGGAAGAGGCTCTGCAAAGATACGAATGTATAGTTTCCAGTTCTAACGATATGTTAGCACTATTGGATAAAAACTTCGTCTATCTTGCTGCTAATAAAAGATATGTGCAGGCCTTTGGTTTAACCCATAGCGAACTTGTCGGATCCACAGTTTCTACGATCTGTGGAAATGAGTTTTTTGAATCAATAATAAGACCGAATGCTGAAAAGAGTTTACAGGGCCACGAAGTCCGCTATCAGGATTGGTTTGAATTCCCGACTTATGGAAAACGGTATATGGAGATCATTTATGATCCATATCGTGGTCCTGACAACGAGATCAAAGGATTTGTAATCAACGGTCGTGATATAACTAAGCGTAAGCAGGCTGAAGAAGAACGGCGTATGCTTGCAGAGGCGGTAAAATATAGCAGCGAGCTGGTTAACCTGGCTACCCTGGAAGGAAAAATGATTTTTCTCAATGAGGCCGGTGGCAAAATACTTGGTATCGATCCCGATAATGTACATAGTGTAAATATAATGGAAGTTATCCCTGAACATTGGACTGAGTTTGTAGAGAAAGAACTTCTGCCTGCTCTAATGAAGGGTGGACATTGGAAAGGTGATTTACAATATCGTAATATTAAAACCGGTCAACTTACCGATGTGCATGCAATGACGTTTACGGTCAAAGATCCCGAAACCGGCGAACCACAGTTTCTAGCCAATGTCTCACTGGATATTACAGAGCGCAAAAAGGCTGAAAAAGCGCTAAGACAAAGTGAAGAAAAATATCGAATGTTTATGGAGACGGCAACCGATCTAATTACTATCGTGGACTCTGAGGGGAAATTTTCTTTCGTTAACGATGCGGCAATTAAAATCCTCGGTTACACAAAGAAGGAATTGATTGGAATGCCCGTAATAAAGATTTTAAAGGATACTAAAAAGTCTAAAACCGCATTAAAAGAACTAATTGAACATGGAAGAGTATCCTTTGAAGAAGTTTGGGTAGCAAAAGACGGAACAGAGATATATGGTGATCAAAAGTTAGTGGCATTTTATAATAATAAGGGGGAATATGAGGGAGCAAGAGGGATATTCCGCGATATTACCGAGCGGACAATAGCAGAAAAAAAACTTAAAGAATCCGAAAAACGATATCACGAGCTATTTAATTCTCTGATTGAGGGAGTAGGAGTAGTGGATGAAGATGAGACAATTCAATTATGTAACCCCGCCTATGCAAAAATCTTCGAAGAAGATTCAGCGGATAAAATAATTGGCAATAGTCTTTTTAAATATATACCGGAAGACCAGAAGCAAATAATTCAATCAGAATCAGAAAAACGAAGACGCGGAATACATTCTCAATATGAGTTGGAAATTATAACGGCTAAAAGCAATAGAAGAACAATACTGGTAACGGTTAATCCCCAATATGATGATAATACTAATTTTGTAGGTGCTCTCGGTGCACTTATTGATATCACCGAAACAAAACGCCTGCGGGAACAGGAATCGCGAGCTCAACGTCTGGAAACGGCAGGCCGTGTTGCCGGACAGATTGCCCATGATTTCAATAATCTACTGGCCCCACTGGTGGCTTATCCTGATTTTATTAAAGAGGCCATACCGGAAAATCATCCGACCCTGAAATATATTAATGATATGGAAAAATCGGCCAACCAGATTGCCGAGATTAATCAGCAGCTTCTTACTCTCAGCCGCCGTGGACATTATAATCAGGAAACCTTGAACCTTAATGAAGTCATCCAACTTGCCATAGAAGAAATGGGGATATTGCCTCAAACCCTTATTATTGAAACCGATTTTGCCAAAAATCTTATGAACGTCGGTGGGGGGGCTGCCCAAATTCAAAGGATTTTTTCTAACCTTATTCACAACGCCCGTGACGCCATGCAGGATATTGGAAATATTATTATCAAAACAGAAAACTATTATGCGGACAATCTAAAAATAAACTATGGCCATGTTCCTAAAGGTGAATATGTAAAAATAACCATTACCGATAACGGCTGCGGGATAACGGATGATATCAGGCCGAATATATTTGATCCGTTTTTTACCACAAAATCATCCGATAAGAAACGAGGTTCCGGTTTGGGCCTAAGCGTGGTTGATGCGATAATGAATGATCACGATGGATTTATTGATCTTCAAAGTACTATCGGGGAGGGAACTTCCTTCTACCTTTATTTTCCAATTACCCGTGAAAGTATTGACATTTACGGCGAAAAAGAAATTGTCGGCGGAACCGAAACTGTACTTGTTGTTGATGATGATAAAGCACAATGCATTGTGGCTCTAAGATTATTGAAAAAACTTGGATATAATGCTACCGCCGTCAATAGCGGCGAAGAAGCAATAGAGTATCTTAAAGAGAATCCACGGGACTTATTAATACTTGATATGATCATGCCGGACGGTATTGATGGTACTGAAACATACCAACAGGTTCTTGAAATGTATCCGGACCAGAAAGCGATTATTGTATCTGGATATGCCGAATCTTCAAGGATCGATGAAGCCCGGCAACTTGGTATTGATATATATATCAGGAAACCGCTTACCCTGAAGCTAATAGCTTCATCCATTAGAAAAACACTTTATAAAAAAGAGGTTTCGGCTAATACCGTCTGAAATTCCTATTTCTTTAAAAACGGTGAAAAATTGTCAATTGTCTGCTGAATTCTAATTTTAACTTCTTCCGGGTTTGGATTTAATTCTGCCTCTGCAAAATTTCCAGACTCGATGTTTATCCTTTCAAATATCTGGTTATACAGACTATAAATCATTTCCAGACTCAGTTGGTATTTTGGCCGAAGGATTGGGATAATATTATTTATAACCTTGCGAGCTTTCAGGCGATAATAATCTGCAAATGATACATAATCTGCCATAAGGTTGCGGAACGATAACGGTATCGAATTTCCGTCAGCAATTGAACAAAGATCGTCACGGGTGAGATTATGCTTAATAAGCATATTATCAGCGAAATAGTTGAGGTTGGCCAGTTGATCTTTCTGAAAATCTCTGATAATATGTACAAAATATGAAAACAGAGCTAACGGCCGAGCCGCCAGTCGAATATCAAATTTGGGCCCGGAATATCCGTTGCCTGTTTTCACAATTCCGCATAAATGCATAAAAATAGAGGCCGGCGATATCGCCGCTCCCTCTGAATAACGCAGAAATATTATCAAACTGGAGAATCCGTCATGCTCAAGATCATAGATCATAGCCTTATACAATTTCTCCCAGGGCCAGAATGGTATTTTATATCGATCAAGAGTTTCAATTAATTCGTGTCGGAATGGATCAGAGTCATCCCTTCTCCGCATCGCCTCCATCCATTTCAGCAAAATCAGCTTCATTTGATTCAATTCGGTTGCCGATATTTTTTCCTTTGATGATTTCCTGTTGTCCACCAGGTCATCAATCGAACGCATCGAACGATAACATATCTTGAAAGCTTGATATCGATCATTATCCCAAAATCTGGCCGCAATATCAAGAATCGGGTTGGTCAGGATATCGTCGAAATCAACATCTGGCAAAAATTCGAGCTTTGTCGGTTTATTAGAGGTCATATTATATTAATATACAAATTTATCTCATAGCCGAAAAGCGGTTTTGCTCCTCATAATAAAAAAGAATTTCAATTGAAGGCTTTTATTTCATAAAATCGAATATTTTTATTATTCTATCGTTATATTATATAACTTAAAGGAGGTTTTCTATGCCGTTTTGTCCAAAATGCCGCTATGAATATAAGCCGGAGATTTCCGTTTGCCCCGATTGCAACGAATATTTGGTCAGTTCGCTTCCGGAAAAAAATGAAGAAATTTCCGAAATTGATAATATGGGTTATGATAATTGGGTCAGAATCGGACGTCTAACCTCACAGGCCTATGCCAACATGATAAACGAAGGCCTGCATTCTAAAAATATTCCGGTTATCATTTTATCCGGCACCGGACACTTTGGCCAGACCGGTCAGATGGGAACTTCTTCCTTTCGTCCAATAGATGGCGGTTTCTCAGTGATGGTCCCCGAAGAATTTGCGGTAGACGCCAACTATGAAGCCGAGATTATTCTTGGCGATGACTGGATTAAATCCCGCGATGAAAATATTGACCAATAGCTGATGACCGGTATTCGTAGTATTTAAAAAAGGACCAAAAAATATGTCAGGAATGTTTGGCAAACCTATTAAACATCAGGTTTTTATCGCCGCCTCTGTAGATAAAATTTATAACACAATAACATCGAGCGACGGCTGGAATGCTTTTTTCACTCACAGCACCGAGGTTGATCCGAAACCGGGTGGAAGAATTGTTTTTCGATGGAAAGACTGGGGGCCAAATTTTTACAGTACTGATGCCGAAGGGATTGTGATTAAGGCCGAAAAACCTAATTTATTTTCTTTTCAATGGTATCCAATCGGTAAAGAAAATCCGACTACGATTGAATTTATTTTAACCGAAAAATATGGCGGCACCGTCATTGAACTAACGGAAGATGGATACACCGACAGTGACAAAAGTCGGGCGATGATACTTGAGTGCGCCTCCGGCTGGAGTGAAGCATTAACTCTCCTTAAATTTTATCTTGAGTACGGCGTTATTTACAAGCAACCTCAAAAAGATAAATAGCCTTCTATTGGTTATAAAAAAGTCTACCGGGAAATAGGAATGTCGAATTTTGATAATTCCTGCTTAATCAGTTCTTCCAGTGAGCCCCGGCCGTTATAATGAATAAAAATTGATTTCAATCTGTTCTTTTCATATATCTTTTGTTTCTGCGCGATTCGGTCGCTGTAAAAAGGCATATGTCCATACCCGCAGATCTCCAGAAACAGATTATAATCGGGAAGATAAAAATCGGGGCGATATTGCCGACCCTCAAGTAGGATCAACGGTTCATACTGATATTTAATACCATTCTTCTCAAGAAACTCGGCGGTTCTTTTTTCATACTTGGAACGAACCTTAGAACTTCCGGCCGGAATAACCGCATCGAACTTACGCCGTCGAGCCAGCTTCAATCCGGATGGATAAGCATGTTTCCCATCCTTTTTCATTCTTTTCCGCGGAGACCTCAAAACAATCCACCACCTCAATAGGTTATGAGGCTATCTTTATCTGGACTCAACACTGTAACATCGCAAGTAATCCCTGCTTCCTCGAGCAGTGCCACCATGTATCCAGCATCGCGGCTGGCATGATCGGCACCCACAACCGCTATTGACCATAAAGACGGGTCTGAGCCGGAGTTTTTGATTATGGCTTCGGCCATAAGTTCATCACGATCTGTTCCACCCTTTTTTCGAGAGTTGCAATCATCCCATGCTTTTATGCTCATTGTTTTGAGAAGCGCGGAGTCGAACTGAGTTTTGCTTGAAGGTATCTGGCCTTTATATATCTTAATTAATTGTTGAGAATAGTTTTTAATCGCGTCTGCATTAGGAAGTGGTAGCCCCTGAACAAGCCATATTATTTGAGTATTTGGTAGAAGCGAAATGTGAGTGTCGGCCTCAAAAGCGGCAGTGAACTCAAGCGCGTTGTAGAACTCATTTGTAGCTTTTGGCCATTCGGATTGAGCACGAGTACGGACATCCGGTCTCTGTCTATTTACTTCTTCAAAATGTTGCTCATCCCATTCAACGGCAACAAATGCAGGTGGAGACGGTTGACGCCCAAGAAGAATTCGAAGCCAGTCGAGGAGCCTACCTCTGCATAAGGGATCAAAGTGAACAATTGCTGCTACTTTAACTCTCATATTTAAAGTTAGGTCCGGAATCCTTTCCTGTCAGCATTAATTTCTTCTACGCCAGTTTCTCAACCTCATCAACCAGTTTATCTAAATGTTACTCAACCACTTTGTGGGTGGGCTACCAGCTTATCTATTTTCCCTCATCCTCTTTTCCTTCCTGTTCGACTATGGTCACAGTATAGATCGTATCACCCCGGACAATATTATCGACCGCCTCCATCCCGGAGAGAACATTGCCGAAAATGGTGTAACGAGCATCAAGGTGCGGCTGGGCCGAAAGCGTAATAAAAAACTGCGAGCCGCCGCTGTCCTTACCGGAATGAGCAATGCCGACCATACCGCGGTCGTAACTTAAATTGCTGTACTCGCATCGGATTGAATGTTCCGGCCCGCCCCAGCCGTCGCCACGCGGGTCGCCGCCCTGCACCACAAAATTAGGTACAACCCGGTGGAAGATAAGATTATCATAGAAGCCGCGATTGGTCAGCGTTATAAAATTATGTACCGTCAATGGGGCAACATCGAAAAACAGTTCGATTTTTATGTCGCCATGCCTGGTCGAGATAATTGCATGCGGATTTTTTCTGTACTGTTTAATAAGCAATTTTATTTTGCGTTCGCCGATGCGGGCATACGGTTTACTGGCGTATGAATATCTGTCCTGCCCCAGTTTCTCCTCATAGATTTTGGCCGCGTCATTACTGACAAGATAGTCATAATCCATAAGTCCCTGATATAAGATTTCCTCGGCCAACGAATCGGACGGTCCCGGGATAAATTTGCCGGCGGCTTCAACAACGGATCGCTTCAGGTCCGTCTCGGCCAGATCGTGCATATTGATAATGGTCATCAGTTGCGGAAGCATTCGCTCTTTTTTTAGTTCGCCGATTTTATCGACGGCTCTGGCACAGACAACATAGTCGCTGTCGTTGAGCGCCTTTCTGATATAATAATCGATGTTGATTGTATCGAATTTTGCCAGAGCGTCAAAAGCGGCGGCACGAACCATCGCCGAGCTGTCGCTGAAAAGTGAGACAAGCCGCGGTTTGACCGTCTCGCCGCCGATCTCCACTAAGGCTTCGGCAATCTTGACATTGAGACGGGGATCGCTGGTAACTGCTATGGAATCAAGCAGCGGAATTATATCATTATAACCGACTTTGGCCAGATAAACAATCGCCTCGCCGACAATATTGGCGCCGGCGCTGTCATGAATATCGGCCAGCGCATAATCGGCCGCCGCGCTGTTTTCGAGCCGCCCCAAAATGCCAAGAATTTGCGTCTTTATTTTTTCATCGTCAAAGTTTTGGTAGTTATTCATGACGTAATTTATGGCGCGGGAGGTTTCTATGGCACCGAGCGAAGCTATTGCCTGTGAAACGACATTGTTATCGCGATCGTTAAGACCGGAAGCGATCAGTCGGGTTTGGGAGTCATTTTTTCCAAGTGCCAGACCACGAAAAGCAAGTGAACGTACGAACGGGTCCGGGTCGGGCAGCCATTCTTCGTAGGCGTCGATCGTCTCGGCGATTCCCATTCTGCAAAGGGCATATAGGGCCGCAATCCGGACCGGGCGAACCGGATCGGTCAGACAAACCTGTTCGAGCTGTTCGGCATATATTTTACCGCCGCCGCGCCAGAGAGCATAAGCCGCCTGCTCGCGAACACGGTGATCAGTGTGATCGAGGTATCGGGCTATTTCGCCGGTGAACTGGGTCATAGATGAATCGGTCAGTCGTCCGACCGCCTCAATGATTACCGCCTGCAGGGGCGGCGGAAAACTTTCGCAGGCGCCAAGCAGTTTGTCGGCATAATCTTTATTGCCGGTCAAACCGATTCCGAAGGCGGCGGTTTCCGCCACAGACTCGACCGAATCGCCCAGCATTTCATACAGAAAAGCGGCTCCTTCGGCATCGCCGATTCGTCCGATAGCCAGCGCGGCTCGAGCCCGGATTTCGGAGTCATGGTCGGTAAGATAATTGACCAGCTTATCGGAAATCCAGCGGGCATCTTCGTAATGAATGATTGAGGCGAACGCTTTTTCCTTGCTGAAAGTCAGATTAAAAATATCAAAATAAAAGACAGCGAGAAGTATTATAACAACCGCGACAATTATCCAGACAACCGGTTTTTTCATACAGCACCACCCATCATATTCATTTTTTAGTCTATTAAAGAAATCAGGGTGGGACGGGAGAATCAACAAAAAAGTAAAAACACTTAAATGCCATTAAGATTATTCATCTGCAAATTTTTTTGCCGATTTTTCAAACGAGGGCGTCGACATCTTTTTCAAATCTTTATTGAGCTTTTTGATTTTTTTGGGTGTTAATGAATTTAGTTTTTTAGCGAAGTCGCCTTCTTTTATCTCACGAAGGATTTCTTTCATACGCTTTTTGACTGAGCTGTCTATTATTTTTCGGCCGGAAAGGTATGAGCCGTATTTAGCCGCAACCGAGATTCTTTGATACATTCCTTCAATACCGAATTTTTTAATCATATCAACAATCAGATCGAGCTGATAAGCGACTTCAAGGTAAGCCTTATCCGATGACAGCCCCGACTCAATCAATGTCTCATAGCCGGATTTTATCAATTGTGTCAGACCGCCGCAGAGAACCGCCTGCTCTCCGAAAATATCGCCGATCGCTTCATCCCTGAAGGTTGTTTTAATCAAAGCCTTTTTGCTGATTTTAAGATTACGAATTAAACTCCCAAGGATTTTATCTGCCCGGCCGGTTCCGTTTTGGTGAATTGCATGGAAAAATCCTATTTGATTTTTATTTAAATACGAGTCTCTTACAGCCGATCCGGGTCCTAACGGCGCCAGTAGAATGACATCGGAATCAGGCGGCGGTATAATCGTTTTGAAATGAATTGAAAAACCGCAGAGGAAAACCAGCGCCACACCTTCTTTTAAATTTGACCTGATATCTTTTTCAAAGACGTGTCCATGAAGATGATCGGGGAAGGCAAAAAGGATAATATCTGATTCTTTGACGGCGCGGGATGTTGTGATTATCGATTTTACCTCATCTTTTTGGGCTATTTTTCTCGATCTTGATTTTGTTGGAAGTCCAACTGTAATATTACACCCGGAATCCTGAAGATTTTTTGACCAGGCCCGCCCCTGATTTCCGTAGCCGATAATAGCTATTTTATTTTCTTTAATTATTTTTGATTTATTGGCCATACGGCAATATAAGGGAATAAATTTATAGTGCAATAATCAGATTGCGAATATCGGAGTGAGATGAAATATAATCTTCGACATTATGCCGATTTTCATCGGCGCCGGAGGATAGACCGGTAACAATATTATCCTCGGCAACTAATATTCTCATACTTTTCTCAATATTCTTAAATCAGGAAACCGGCGAGCTTTTCAATATATCCCGGACAGCCTCAATAATTTCAAGATTCTTAAACGGTTTGGTAATATATCCATCAGCCCCGGCCATATCCATATCGGTTGTGCTGTATTTATTACTATGACCGCTTATCATCATAACCGGAAGTTCACCATGTTTTGATCTTATAGCCTTGAGTAATTCCAATCCGTCCATTCCATCCATTTGAATATCGGAAATGACAGCGTCAATATGTTGTGAGTCCAATATCTTTAAGGTTTCAACGCCTGTTTTGACGGCAACAGTGTTAAAACCTTCACGTTCCAGAGTAATTTTGAGAATATCTCTGATTGTTTTCTCATCATCGACAATCAATACGGTCCGATGTTTTTTGGCCAAAATTTCTTTAATTTTGGACAATAAGATTTCAGATTTCACCGGTTTTTTTAAATATCCAACCGCCCCCAGGCTAATGCTCCGCATAACAGAATCTTTATCCTCGGCCGACGAACACATTATTACTGGTATTTTCCTATTCAATTTCTTTGATTTCAAAAATGTCAGAAGCGAAAAACCTTTTTTGTCAGGTAAATTAATATCCAAAATAATCAGAGATATTCTCTCGCCCGACTTAATTATATCAATGGCCTCTTGTACCGACCTGGCTAAAAGGACCTCATAACCGCATTTTGTCAGAATGCTATTGACCAACTTTTCTGAAACTTTGTCATCGTCTACAATCAGTATCTTCATACTTCTATAGCCTTGGTAAATTTCCCAAATTCATCAATTACTCTATCGAGTTCATCTTTAAATCTTGATAAATCTTTTTCTATCTGCTCAAAATTCTGTTCTTGCCCTCGATTTTCAAGTGTCAGGGCTAACTTAATCGCTCTGGCAGCTTCGAAGTTGGCTAATAAATCTTTTATTTTATGGACCGATTTCTGAAGGGCCTTACTATTCTTATCGGCAATCGCTTCTTGAATTTTTATCATCATAGCAGGATATTTTGCCAGAAAAATCTTAATTAATTCTCTTAGTAATTCGACGTCTCCATCTAAACGTTCCAATGCTTTTGAAATAGAATAATTCTCATTTAGTTCGGCTGGTTTTGTCCGGACATCAGTCTCAGCCAGACTGTGTCGTGTGATCAATCCCAAATTTAGGCCGTGTTTGTGAGCCGACCAGACCGCCGAAATGGCTTTTAAAAGTTGTGAATGTTTGACCGGTTTAGTCAGGTAAGCAGCGAATCCGGCCTTTTTCATCTGTATAGCGTCTCCGGGACGTCCGCATGAAGTAAACAGGATAAGCTGAATGTCAGCGAGAGCCGGATCACACGTAATCTTCCGCGCCAATTCTTCTCCGTTCATATCCGGCATATTGTAATCAATAATAACAATCTGATGATAATTTCCTGATTTATTGGCCTCCCGAAGGATCATCAGGGCTTCATCGCCCGAGGAGCTTAACTCATAATCAATGCCCCAACCTTCAAAATATTCGGCCATAACATTTCTATTTATTTGATTGTCATCGACAAGCAGGATGCGAACATCATCTAAATCCGCTTCCGGCAGTTGCGACGGCACCGTCTCAGTATCCAACGGCAATGTAATTTCAAAGGCAAATGTTGATCCTTCATTTAATTTACTTTTAACTTCTATTTTACCATTCATTAATTCTACTAACTTTCTCGAAATAGACAGCCCCAGACCGGTTCCGCCGTATTTGCGGGTGGTCGAAGTGTCGGCCCGGGTAAATTTGTCGAACATATGTTCCAGCTTGTCTTTGGCTATCCCGATTCCGGTATCGGTTACCGCAATTTTTAAACTTATTGAATCATCGCTGAGGCCGATTTTCTCGACGCCAATCAGGATGTACCCTTCGTGAGTAAATTTTACAGAATTGCCGGCAAAGTTGGCTATTATTTGACGTATTCGACCGGGATCGCCAATAACTCGCCGGTCCGTTCCCGGCTCAAGACGTATTATTAATTCCAAACCTTTTTCAGCCGTCCTGGGAGCAATCAGATCGGCCGTATCTTCAATCATTGTTTGCAAGTCAAACGATATTGGCTCAATACTTAGCTTACCGTCCTCGATTTTCGAAAAATCAAGAATATCATTTATAATGTTGAGAAGAGAGTCACCGGATGTTTTGACAGCGCTGACCATTTCAGATTGTTCATCAGTTAATTCAGTGTCAAACAACAAGTTTGTCATACCGATTATGGCGTTCATCGGGGTTCTAATCTCATGACTCATATTAATAAGAAAATCGCTCTTAGCTTGATTGGCAGAATCGGCGGCCATGCTCGACGCCTCAAGATCGACCACCGTGTTTTTTAACTGTTTCTCACTTTGCTCAAGATTCTCATTAGCCTCGGTACTTTTCTTAAGGGCCGTATTTAATTCTTTTTTCTTCAGTTCAATCCACTCAGAATAGGTCCTTAATTGCTGTTCCAACTCTTTGCGAGCCGTAATATCTTTGGCAATATGCACAATTCCGGTAACTTCTCCGTTTTCATCAATAATCGGGGATGCCGACACTTCAAGAAATCGTTCCAATTTAGGTTCGAGATATTCTACGACAGCCGATTTTTTATCAATAGCCGCTTTTTTCAGGGGGCATGTGGGCCACGGCGATTCGGTTTGATGCACAATTTTAAAACATTTTTGGCCGATTAAATCTTCGGGAGCCATGCCAAGAATATCGGCAAAGGCATTATTTACTCTGATGATATTACAATCTTTATCATGAATTGAAACCAGGTCATTTGTTGAGTTAAAAGTTTTTTCCCACTCATTAGACATTTTCCTGATTTTTTGTTCAGATTTCCACCGCTCGGTAACATCCCTGAAAAAGTCGATACTACACAAAGTTCCGTCTATTTCCGCCGTCGAACTGCTGACATCCAAATAAATAATATCACCGTTTTTCCTTAAGAATGGGATATTTTCTATTACATCTAAATCGCCCCTGGCATGAGATTCAAACATTAACATAATATAGTTAAGATCTTCTTCCCGATGGAATCTGGCCGGGCATTGGCCTATTATTTCAGTTGCCTCATATCCAAGCGCATTACAAAAGGAAGGATTGGCGAATCTTATTGTCTTCTTTTCAATATCAGTAATCAGGATACCGTCGGTACTGGCCTCAAAAAGAGTACGATATTTTGATTCGCTTACTTTTAATGCCGTATCAAATTTCTTGCGCTCGGTTATGTCGATGCCATAAACAAACCAGGATCGAGCCTTATCATTCCTGAGAATTGTAAATAGAAAAACTTTATCGTTTATACTCTGCTCAATTTGAATTATTTCTCTGTCAGATAGTTCATTGGTATCAAATTTGGTCACCTCCGGAAATATGCTGCCTATTGATTCACCGAATAAATTTTTTCCAATCAGCTTGGCGGCGGCGGAATTATATCTGCTGATGGTTCCATCGTAGTCAGCCTGTAAAACAGGGGCCGGATAATTATTAAAAAAGTCGGCCTGTTTCTGGAGTTCACCTTCAATTTGTTTTCTGTTTTCAATTTCTTCGTAGAGGAGTTTTTTTGCCGAATTTAACTTTGATTCAATTCTCCCCAGAAAAATATTAGAGAATATTAATAGCAGGCCGCCTATAGCCAGAGCAATAACCGATAGAATAATAGTCGTGCGGTGCAATTCGACGATTGACGTTGTAATATCCTTAACGGTAATAATTTCACCAACACGGCGATTGCCGGCATCGAAAAGAGGAATTGAACCCACCAGTTGATCTTTACCGATTGCCAGCTTATTGAAAATATTAGATTTTTCGGTAGAACTGTTTTGATAATATTTGTTAATAAGTTTTGCCGGAATATCTTTTGAGGTATGATCAACAATTGCAAAATCCGGAAACATATCCCAATCCCCCGAGCGACCGATTATTTCCAGACCATCCTCCCAGTTTTCCCGATTGAGATATTTTTTGTAAATGGCAAAAAACGAAGACAGACCTGTAATCTCTGAAATTTTCGAACTGATATGCTCGATCTCCATACCGAGTTCAACATATCCGGCCAGCTTATTATTAATTTTCCAGGGATGGACTGTCCGTAATGTGAATATTCCGAATTCTCCCGGCTCTATTCCATACGATGATGAGCCGCTTTCGATGGCACCGGCCAGTGTATAACGCGGTATGGTGTCTCCAAATCGAGCCGGATTATGCACCCTCAGGAAACAGACTTTCTCTGTATCTATAAAATTGAAATGGGTTACATAACATTTTTCGCAGATATTTTCAAAAATTGGCTGGCAATATTCATAAAGCAGTTCTTTGTTTCGTCTCAGCCATAAATCCTGAAGATTGTGATCGGATTTGATTAAATCCAGAAAACCGGCCATCATTCGAGCGTCTTCATCAAGTTCACTCTGAAGCAGACTTTGAACGGCATCAAGGTTATTTTCAAATTTTTGTTCATATTGATTTGTTTGCCATAAATAATTACCGGTAATTACAACCGCCAAAATCAGAACTATGGAAACAAAAACCGAGCCGAGAATCGGCGCCTTTATTTTTTTGTAACCTGTTGTG
>CBFCZE010000026.1:0-27297 GCA_965602655.1 uncultured bacterium | reverse complement strand
GGATGTACGCATGACCGTTGCTGAGCTGCTAACCTTTGCTGGTGCCTTGTGTTTGATGGTTATTACGCCGGGACCCGGAGTTCTCGCATGCGTTTCAAGAGCTCTTACTTCCGGGTTCAGGATGGCGGTTTTCGTAAGCATGGGAATCATCGTAGGAGATATATTCTTTCTTCTCATGGCGCTATACGGATTGAGCGCCATTGCCGAACTGCTTGGGAGCTTCTTCGAGATCGTAAGATTTGGAGGAGCCGTGTATTTGATTTGGCTCGGCTATTGCACGTGGACATCAAATATCGATCTGAAATCTATTAAATCAGTGAAGGCGGTCTCGGCAAGGAATTGTTTCGTGAGTGGACTTACCCTTACACTCGGAAATCCGAAGGCTATAGTATTCTATCTAAGCCTTCTTCCGGCTTTCCTTGATCCCACGCGCTTGAGCGGATCTGATGTTGTGGTTACAGCTGCGGTCGTTGTATTTATATTGGCCATTGTACTTTCTGCCTATTCATTCGCAGCAAATAAGGTTCGAAATATGATAAGAAACAGACGGGCCATAAAGAGGATAAATAGATGCGCCGGTGCGATCATGATATCAACTGGCGTGACGATCGCAGTAAGGGATTGAGCACAGGATTAGTTGAGTACTAAGATAGGGATTTGTATCCGACTTATGTTTGTCAAAGACCAGGACGGTGAATACCCACTAAATGGCCCTGGATCGTCTGACCTTTTCGTATCCTTCCTTAATAATTCTGACGACCTCTTTTGGATCATCGGTCAGAGAAAACATTTTCAGCTCTTTATCAGATAATGTCCCGGTTTTTATGGGACTGGAAACGATCCAATCAATTAGTCCACCCCAGAACTCGGAGCCAACCAGCACTACCGGCAAATTAAAAATCTTTTTGGTTTGAATCAGAGTAAGAGATTCAAATAACTCATCGAGTGTCCCGAATCCACCCGGCATTATGACAAAAGCCGAGGCATATTTCACAAACATTACTTTGCGGGCAAAAAAGTAGCGGAAGTGAAGCGATATATCCTGGTACTTATTAGCCGTCTGCTCGGATGGAATTTCAATGTTCAGACCGATAGATTTTGATGCGCCCTCATAACCGCCTCTATTGGCCGCTTCCATAACACTTGGTCCGCCACCTGTGATAATATGAAAACCGGCATCGGATAGCTGGCGGGCGACCTCAACGGCCAAATTATAATATTTGGATCCTTCGGGGAGAGCAGACGAACCAAATATCGATACGGCCGGATGAAGGTGCCTTAATGTTTCAAATCCCTCAACAAATTCCGACATTATTCTGAATACAGACCAGGTTTCAGAGGCGGCATCATTCTTGATAAAATCGTTCATATGATATAATTTCCTTTATATTTTCCTAATCCTTTAATCGACAATATAACCAAATCTTTCAATTTCAAAGCTATATTTCTGTCAGGACAACTCCCCCAACAGCAATACAGGCGCCCAAAACAAATGTGCCACTAATTATCTCTCCCAGAAGAACCGCCGCTACTGCGGTGGCAATAATCGGCTGAATATTGTGAAGAACCGCGATCCGGGATGCCTCCATATATTTTAAAACCCAGTACCATAAAAAATACGCAACTATAGACATAATAATTGCCATATAGATAATTGATGACCATCCAATCAGGGTTATATTTGTCAGAGAATTATTAAAGACCTTAAACAGCCCGTAAGGAAAATAAACAATCGAACCATAAGTCAAAGCAAGGCCGATTACTCTAAAAGCCCCATACTTAATAGCCAGAGGCTTTATAATAACTGTCCCGACTGCCCAGGCAAAAACCGCTATTAAGATTATTAAATCACCGACAAGATATTCCACGCCGAATTCGACTTTGCCTCCTGAAAGAATAATAAATACACCACCAGATGCTACCAGAATACCAGTTGACCTTCTAAATGTTACCTTTTCTCCTAAAAATATTATTGCAAGAATATAAAGAAAAATCGGAATTGTCGCGAAAAGCAAACTTGAATGCGCTGCCGATGTTTTTGATTGTCCTATTAGAAATAGCAGCTGATTAAATGGAATTATTGTCAATCCGGCAATAATAATCTTTATTCTATCTTTCCAGATTATCTTTTGCTTTTTATGGAGAAAATATAGGATGGGGATTAGAACCATAGTGGAAAGAGTAAATCTAAAAAAGGCAAAGACATACGGATCAATCTCATTTAATCCTATTTTGGCAAAAGGAAATGCAAAAGCGGCCAGTACCTGATGCAACAGCACCATTGAATATAGAAACCATAACGGTTTTCTTGATATTATCGATGCAGCAGACATAATTACCGAACTAAAAACAATCGACAATCATACATTTATATGTTATTGTATTACAGCGGTATATGCGTCCTCTATTAAAGCAGCCCTCTATAATTACCTCCATCGACTAATATTGATGTCCCGGTAATATATGCCGCTTTTTCCGATGAAAGAAATGCTATAAGCGCGGCCAGTTCATCCGGCCTGCCCAGCCGCCCTGCAGGTGTACTGCTTATCCATTCATTATAAATATCTTCAGGGCTGTTTCCCAAAGCCTGCGATTTTACTTTAGCCAGTTCCTGAAGTCGTTCGGTTTTGGTATATCCGGGACAAACCGTATTAATCGTAAGCCCGGACTTTGCATATTCATTTGAAACGGTTTTTGCAAAACCGGTCAGTCCGGCTCGCAATGTATTTGAAATTATTAAACCATCAACTGGCTGTTTAACAGCAATTGAGGTTATAAAAACAATTCTCCCCCATTTTTTTTCGACCATTCCGGGGATTACGGCACGAGCCAGGTTTATGGATGAAAATAGTGTCAGTTCGGCCGCTTTCTGCCATACCTCTTTTGAATGATTCATAAATGGTCCGGCTGGAGGTCCGCCGCCATTAGCAACCAGAATATCAATTGATCCAAGCTCTCGCGAAACCTTTTCTACAATATCTTCAGCTACACCATTGATCGAAATATCACCAGCAAATATTACAGGTTTATTGCCTGTTTCCTTAAATACTCTTTGAGCAGCATCCCTAAGATTATCTTCCGATCTGGAGTTAATAGCCACCCTGGCATTTTCTTTTGCCAGTTGTGTTGCTGCAGCAAATCCCAACCCGGCTGAGGCGCCGGTTACCAACGCCACTTTGCCATTAATTCCTAAATCCATATTATACCTTCACTTTCGATAGTTCATCAATCAATGCCAGCGCCGAATAGCAACCCCTCTCAAAATCCTTCAGAGCAAAACGCTCATTGGGCGAGTGGGCATTGTCGTCTGATTGTCCCCATCCCAACAATAGCGTATCAAGACCCAGGACTTCTTTAAAAGTTCCAACAACGGGAATTGAACCGCCTTCTTTGACAAAAACCGGCTCAATCCCAAAACCTGATTTGATAGCTCGTCCGGCGGCTTCCAGCCAGGGCCCCTCGGTTGGAACAACTACCCCTCTTGCTCCGCCATGTTTGGTTACCTCACAATCGACGTAATCGGGG
The DNA here is from genome assembly GCA_965602655.1 of uncultured bacterium. GTDB lineage: Bacteria > Zixibacteria > MSB-5A5 > GN15 > PGXB01 > JAAERC01. The sequence goes on along the minus strand of CBFCZE010000026.1, from coordinate 23,772 downwards.
CAAATTTTCTTAATATGTTTTTCTATCTTATCACAGATATCCATAGGATCCTGATCGGCCACCAGGCGCATCGTTATTTTACAAGTAGCCCGGGAGGGAATTATAGTCTTGGCGCCTTCACCCTGATAACCGCCGGTTATGCCATTTACATCCAAAGTCGGCCGTCCCCAGATCTGCTCTAAAACCGTATAATCACTGTCACCAAATAGGCCTTTGGAACCGGTTTTTGCCAGGTATTCATCTTTATCAAATGGGAGCACCGCAAACTGTTTTCTTTCCCATTCGGTGAGCGGTTTGACATCATCATAAAACCCATCAATGGTGATTTTGCCATTTTCATCGTGGAGGGCGCCAATAATTTTTCCGAGAACATTTATTGGATTGGCAATCGATCCGCCAAAGCTGCCTGAATGAAGATCGCGATCCGGTCCGGTTATTTTTACTTCAACAAAGGCCAGTCCCCTAAGACCATAAGTAACCGCCGGCATATCCCTGTCAAATTGTCCGCTATCGGATACAACAATAATATCGGCTTTTAGCAAATCGGTCTGGTTGTTAACGAATTTCTCAAGATTTTCGGATCCAGCCTCCTCTTCCCCCTCTATCAATAATTTCACATTTACAGGCAATTCCGTATCTGTAGCCATATATGCTTCCAATGCCTTGACATGAGTCCAAAGCTGTCCTTTGTCATCGGTGGCGCCTCTGGCAATAATATATCCGTCTTCGATCAGCGGTTCGAACGGAGTGGTTTTCCATAATTCCAGCGGTTCCGGCGGCTGAACATCATAATGCCCGTAGTATAATATTGTCAATTTTTCCGGAGATACAATTTTTTCGCCATACACAACTGGATGGCCACCTGTCGGCATTAATTTTGACTCAATTCCTATCCCTCTCAAATGTTTTGATAACCATTCGGCGCATGCCAGAACATCTTTTTTGTACTCGCTATTGGCTGATACTGATGGAATCCTAAGAAAATCAAATAGCTCATCCAACCTTTTTTGTTTATTCGCATCCATGAAATTTTTGGGGTTCATATCTACTCCAAAATTAAAAGTATATCATTTTTCGGGAGGATTCTGCGCCGACATCAGTTGCAGATATGCGGAATTCCTCCGTTTATCGCCTATCCAAAATAGCTATTAGGTGTCCAAAAATCAATAAGATATGATAAAATTAGTTGAAAACTATTGCATTTTGGCCGGAACAGATTATACTTTAATAAGTATAATAAAATAAATTGGAGAAAATGAACGTATGCATCTATTGAAGTATTCGTTAATAATATTATTGTTTTCAATTTCCGTTCAGGCTAAGACGAAATCGTTTGTATCAGCATCTCCTTCAACGGTCAATTTTGGATTTATACCGCAGATGGGTGAATATAGCAGGAAAATCACAATAAAATCAAATATAAGTGATACTCTTCGAATGGGAAAAATCGACACCTACTGTGATTGCATAACAGCGAATTTCAACAATGATATCCTATATCCCGGTGACAGTATCATATTGGAACTCAGATTAAGGCCGAATAATTTAATTGGCAGGCAATATAAAGTGACTCATGTTTATGATGAAAATAATGTCAGGTTGGCCAAAATTGTTGTAAGAGCATCTGTATATAAGAAAAATGCCAATTTTGAAACCATTTTTGTTGAGCCGGTGATACAAAATTTTTCACAATTCGGTGACAAAGGTATCGATGAGGCTGTATTTTATATTAACAATGTGACTGATGAAACCGTTCCCTTAGAATTGTTATTTACAAATTCTGAATATTTTGAACTTGATTTTCCGGTATATGTAGAATCAAATAAAAAGGCAAAAGGAAACGTAAAACTTACTAAAAAAGGGAAATCTTGCGAATTTAGCGAGTCTTTTACGTTTAAATATATCGATGACAAATCTCAGGAATATCTATTTTCTGTACCTGTAAAAAGAAAGGTGTTCACAAATAAAACCGACAGCAAATAGATTTTCGGCGTATAATCAACAATCAATTGAATTTATGCAATTGCAGGTTATGATGGTTTTGCCGATACTTTGAAACATGCTTAACTTATTTTAATAAGAGGAATTTTGGAGGAAATATGAAAAAAACGACCCTTATTATTTTGGCAATAATTTTTGCATTTGGGTTGTTTGGAAATGCTCTGGCTGAGCCTGCCCTGACCATTCCGGAATCGGTATTTGATTTTGGTTATGTGCCGCAACATTCCAAGATCAGCCATGTTTTTTGGTTGCATTCAACCGGAACGGATACGCTTAAAATCCTAAATGTAAAACCTGGCTGAGGATGCACGAAAGCTCCTCTTGAAAAAGATGAGATTGCTGTCGGTGACAGCACCAAACTTGAAATTATTTTCTCGACCAAGTCATATCGAAGCCGATCCTCCAAACGTCCAAGCATTGAGACCAATGAGGGACCGGATAAAAAATTTGTACAGATAACGGCTAATGTATATACTAATCCGGATTCGACATATCCGATAATTTTCAAGCCATATAAGTTTGACATCTCTCAGTACGGCGAAAAACAGAGGAAAAAACTCGAATTTACGATTACCAATGTCACGGATGAAAAACTTGACCTTGAATTGATTGATATGCCAAATAAGATGTTTAAAGTTTCATTACCGAAAAATGTTAAACCGGGAAAAGCGGCCAAAGGAAAAATTGAATTGCTTGATGAGTTCGTATCAGAAGAATTTGAAAAATCAATCACTATCGAGTTTAATGGCAAAGAATCCACCCGCTTTACCATTCCCGTAAAACGGGTTATTCGCATTCCCGGCCAAAAAGCGAATGATACAAAACCTGTAAAAAAGACAACATCCGGATAGTATATATTGAAAAAACCAAACAAAAAACCCGGTCAGAATTGGCCGGGTTTTTTTATTCGAATTTATTTCGATAATTAATCAAAGTCCATTTCATAACTATTAATCAGTTCATCCCATCCGCCGCTATATATTTCACCTTTGGCTGTGGAATGAACCAGCCGAAAATTACCATATCCGTCGGAGTCCTCAAATACAAAATATACTCCCCCCTGTAGAGAATAATAATGCCAAACCTGAATTGGTTTAGTAACTGTCGGCGGTGACGCCTCCTTTATTTCACTGCATAACCCGTACTGCAATAGTATCCGACCTCTGTCTGTATTCCATCCGTTTTTAGTTCCCGCCAGCGATGAAAAATTATCATTGGCATAATTAAATCTCGATATGACACCGAGTAAATATTCATTTATTTTAGTCTCAGGCGATGGATCCCTGTCGGTAAAATGGCGATTTATAAAAGCATATTTCCCGGTATCATTCAGGGTTTCAAACATCTCCCAATCCGACGAACCGATAATGAACCTTATCCAGTTTGTTTTGGTCACCATACTGGCTGTATCTAGCGGAGAACGATAGGAAGATAATAAATCACTCGGTTTTTGCTTTGGCAGGGAAGCAATTGTAAATTTATTCCCGGATTCAGTCTTTGTCCCGGTACTTAAATCTGTGGCGGTCAGTTTCAGTACATATTTACCTACAGCCCAGCTTGAATAATCAATCTTATTTGTAATTACCGCCGTCGAACCTGGTTTTTTTATTGCCGATTCACCAAAATCAAAATAAGGCTCCCCATTATCTTTGTAAATTTGATAGGCAAGCATAAATGAGTCATTTTTGGCGGGAGAATATTGCAGATTATAAATTTCGGCATATAAATATATATAATTGTCCGCCTTATTATAAATTCCCATCGGTGACGGTATAATTTCATAACCGTTTTTTATAAGGCGTGATGTAGCTGGGATTGAAGAGTCATTAACAAAACGTATATTTTCTGCCAGTTCAATATCGCTTATACAAAGAGAATCGTAAATCAGTGGATTGATTTTAAAACGTCCAAAAAGATACGATCCCACTTTCCCGCTGGTGACATCGGCAACATTAAGAGTAGCCTCATATATCCCCGGTTCGATATATAATGTTAATTTATTATGAAGCGTTACATCTTTCCTTGCCGCCTCCCGAATATTATTTGCTCTTGTATAAAAATATGTACCAACCGAATCAATTCTATTTCCTAGGGTGTCAAACAGATGCAAATCCGCCGATACTATACCGCGCAACCAGCTTTCGCCATCCATTGGAGCAAAAGCAAATTGAAATCGTTTAAGCGAAAATGGAAACTCGACATAAGAAGCCGTCCCGCCCCTGGGATCATTAAATACATTAATACCAGCTTGTATATTAATGGGTTCAGAAGAAATTATACCGGCACTCCCCGAAACCTCAATTAATAATAATATCAAAAATATGCGCCCAAACACCATCCGCGGCACCTCCATTCAATAAAATCGATCAATTTCATTTGAAATCGTGAAACAATTACTGCCCTAAAAGCCTGCGTCCGGAATCCTTTTGGTTCCTCTCTTAACAGCTTATTCGGATTCTATACCATTATTTTTTATCCAGTATTCCCAATCACTATCGAAGCGTTCACCCTGCTTATTGGAATGGACAATCTTGAAATTTCCAAACTCGTCAAGATCCTGAAAAATAAAATATACACCTTCCTCAATAAAATAATAATACCATATCTGCAATGGATTAGATTTAGATGGAACTATAGCGTCTTCAATTTTATTACATGGTCCATACTGCAGCAGAACCCTTCCCCGATCCGATCGCCAACCATCGTTTATCCCCGGAAGCGATGAAAAATGCTCATTGGCATAATTAAATCGGTACATTACGTCTTCCAGGTATTCATTTTTATTATCTCCCGGCGTGGGATCCTTATCATTGAAAAATTGTTCTATAAACTCTGATTTTCCTGTTTCATTCAGGGTTCCAAACATTATCCAGTCAGCAGGATCTACCAAAAAATGTATCCAGTTCGTTTTAGTTTCAAGACCGGCCGTATCCAGAGGAGAAAAAACGGTAGTAGCGATAAAATCCGATAATTGTTCCGACTTTGAAAAAATTACAAACTGACGTAATGTTTGAGCCGTCTGGCCGGATGTTTTATCGGTTGCAAGAAGCCTTAATTCATAGCGTCCTGTATTCCATTCCGAAAAATTAATAACGTTTGTTATAATCGCGGTTGTGCCCGGTTTTGCGATTGTTTGGACGCCATAATCTTGATACAGAATGCCGGCAGCATCATAGACAGAAAATGCAAGAGTAAAAGAATCGGCAGTATCGGCATTATAGTCAAGATTATACAGTTCAGCATAAATAAAAAGATTTGTGTCAGCCTCAGAAAAAAGCCCCATCGGACTGGGAATTATTTTATAGCCATTTTTTATCAGCGGCGATGAATTATATTCCGAAGATTCATTCACAATTTTAATATCATGGGCCAACTCAAGATTGCTCAGACTAAGCTGGCCGGGAATTGGCGCATCGATTTCGATTCTATCATAGATAAAGGCCCCTTTATTTTTACTTGTTACGTCAATAACACTCAATAAGGCTTTATATATCCCCGGCTCAATCGTCAAAGATAAATAATTAAACAATTTTATTTCGCTGCTTGTCACTTCTTGTTGGCTTCCGGCATGAGTGTAAAAATAAGTACTGGCTGAATCAATATGATTGCCCATAGTATCGAGAAGAATTAATTCGGCATAGATAGCCGCCTTGTATCGGTTTGTTCCTTCAATAGGCATAAATTCAAACTGATTACGTTTAACAGAAAACGGAAATTCTACATAAGAATTTTGACCGCCGGAGGGATCATTAAAAACCGTTATGCCTGCCTGGACACTTAAGGGGCCGGCGGGAAGCTCCTGCGAAAACGAAAAACCGGCCCTCAGCATTATTAATATCGATATAATAAATATACAATTTTTCATTAAATATATTCCCGCCTTTAATACTTAATTCCATCGTAGGGATACTGTAAGATAAAGTCATTATTGCCCCACTCGTCTATAAAAAGAAATTCTCTCGGTTTACTATCGACATGATAGTAACTCCATATCTGATATGCTCTATTGTTCGGTTCAAACGGATAATCCTCTATCTGGTCCGGTTCGCCATACATAATTAATATCATACCTCGATCGGTTCGCCAGCCATTACGCCGCATAACCGAAAAGCGTCTGTCGGCCTGCTCAATCCGATAATAATAATTCATCTTGGTTTCATTTTCAATAGTACCCGGAGAAGGATCGTGAGAGTCCCAGAATTTGTTCCACGCTTTCAGCCTCTCCTCTGCGTTGGTTTTACTCTCAATCTCATTCATCTCTGCCGGTACAGCTATATATTTTAATTGTTGGACGGCCGTTTTATAATCATTCAATGCCATAGCCTCCGGAGACCAATAAATATTGAAGGTTTTTTGAAAATTATCAACCGCCCTGCCCCTGCGGCCTTTAAGTATAATTTCCAGAGTATATTCTCCACCCTTAAACTCTCTTAAGGCAATCTGTCGGAATTGTGCAATTATCGGGTTGTCGAAATCGGCAGTGATAGAATCAAAATACATAGTTTTTAACTTCCGGTCGAGAAGTCGAGTTTCGATAAATATTTTCTCGGCTTTGCTTTTTCCTTTATAAATCTCGAAATAATAACTAAAAACCGAAGCAGTATCCTCACCATACACACGACCGACATTAGGAATAATAGTCATGCCGCTTTTTATAAATGTCGAATCATAGATTACCGAATCAGCCGCAAAAACAAATTCAATCCCAGAAACCTGGGGATTTCGGCGATTAAATTCATTTATCGTAACACTAAAAGTTTTTTTCTTGCTTTTTTTTGAATTATTATCCAGCAAAAAACATTCGACCTTATACTTGCCTGATGATAAATAAAAATTGAGTTGCCCGGTACGAAAATCTGCCCTCGACACGGTTCGCGAGTATTGATCGATAATTATTTCCTTATCTCTGGTTTTACTGGCAATAGGAATATTATTTTTATCATAGATCGATACCGACAAAGAGTAGTTTGCGCCAAATTCATCCCCGTTCCGAATAAATAATAAATCGGAGTTAAACACCTGATAATAAATTTCCAATCGGCTTTTTTCATGGGAAACGTCATAAAATTCAGAATAATCAACGCGGAATTCAGAAGCAGTAATACTCTGTTTATCGGTTATTATTGTTTGCCCGGAGGATAAAATTGCAAGTGTTATCATCAGGCAAAATAAATTTAAAAATATTCTCATTTTATATCTACTCCTTCCAATAGATTATACGTTCTAATTTATAAAGACGATTTAAAATGGACAATATTTAAATTTATTTATTCGTAACGAAGAGATTCAATTGGATCGACCCGCGCCGCTCTATAGGCGGGATACAAACCGGCAACCAGTCCGACCGAAATTGCGACTGTAAACCCAAGAAATAAAAATACAGTTGAGATTCCAAACGGCAGAGGTGAAAGCATTCCTATCAGAAAAGCGGTGGCTACCCCGAATACTACGCCAAGCAAACCGCCACTGCCGGATAAGGTCATAGCCTCAATAAGAAACTGCCATAAAATATTATATCGTTTGGCTCCGATCGCTTTTCTGACGCCAATTTCTCTGGTCCGTTCGGTAACCGATACCAGCATTATATTCATCACCCCAACGCCGCCAACCATCAAGCCAACCGAAGAGATGACTATCATAGCGATATATATATATTGTGTAATATTGCTGACCATCTCACGGATATTCTCCTGCCCGAATATGGCAAAGTCATTTTCCTTGTTATACGGTACCTTACGAACCTGGCGAAGAATCGCAATTATTTCCTCTCGAGCGTCATCAATCTTTTCCGCCGATTCGGCACTGGCAACCAAAAGCAGGGCCTTATCCCAGGGAACCATTTTAAGTTTGGTAGAGAGAGGAATAGCAACCTTATTATTGTCGGTTTCATCAAACATATTTTCCTGTTTTTCAATAACGCCTACAACGGTGAAACGATAGTTGTTCACTCTTATCTGTTTTCCAATCGGATCCTCTTTATCAAACAGCGCCTCCTGAACATCGGATCCGATAACACAAACCTGTGCCCGCGTATCATCATCAACTTTGGTTAGAAAACGGCCCATACTTAAGGATGTATTATGTACTTTCTGATAGTCTGCCCAGACACCGACTATACCCGGACGGTTAGCCCGTTTACTTTTATACTTGATAACATTCCCGCCCCGAACTCGATGATAATGATTTTCAGGCGACACCGCCTTAACCGATGGGCAATTTTCTCTAATGGCAATCGCTTCTTCCGGGGTAATCTCCTTTCTGTTGCGTTCTTCCTCTGATAATTGCTCAAAATCTGTCTCCGGCGCAAATCGTGTGATATAGAGAACATTGGTCCCCAAATCGTTTATTGATTCCTGAACGGCACCATCCAGCCCGCTGACTAGTGATGACATCGCAATCACCGACCATACACCGATTAAGACCCCCAGAATAGTCAGGGCAGATCTGAATTTGTTTGATTTTAAAGAATCAAACGCCAGAAAAATACCCTCTTTTAGCTCAACTATAGTCATAATAATTATTTATTCATATCTGAGGGATTCTATCGGATCGACACTGGCGGCACGATAGGCCGGATAAAGCCCGGCCGCCAAACCGACCGAAACGGCCACCATAAATCCCAGGAAAATAAATATCGGTGAAACACCAAAAGGAAGCGGTGACAGAGCACCGATCAATAATGCCGTCCCGACGCCGGAGGCGACACCAAGCAGACCTCCTGAACCGGATAAGGTCATGGCTTCTATTAAAAACTGCCAGAGTATATTGTATCGTTTGGCCCCGATAGCTTTACGAACACCAATCTCACGAGTTCTTTCGGTAACCGATACCAGCATAATATTCATCACACCAACTCCACCTACCATTAAACCAACCGATGAGATAACTATCATGGCGATATATATATATTGTGTAATATTGCCGACCATCTCGCGAATATTCTCCTGCCCAAAAACGGCAAAATCATTTTCCTTATCATAAGGAACCTTGCGCACCCTACGCAAAGTTGCGATTATCTGTTCTTCAGCCTCTTCAATTTCTTCTATCGAATTGGCGCTAACCATTAATGTCAGAGCTTCATCCCAGGGCAATAACTTTTCATAAGTGTTTAATGGAATAGCCACTTTATTGTTTTCGCTGTCATCGCCAAGCATCGCCTCCAGTTCTTCCCGGACACCGATAACAGTAAAACGATAGTTATTAACTCGAATTTGTTTATCAATCGGGTCCTCATTGGGAAATAGCGCCTCTTTAACATCAGAACCTATAACGCATACCATCGTTTTGAATTCATTATCCATATCACTTATAAAACGACCGGCGCTAACAGACAGATTATGAACCTTTTGATAAGCAGGACGCACCCCTACCAATGCCGGACGATTGGCCTTCCGTCCTTTATACTTAACCGAATTTCCATCCCGGCCTTGTCCCCAATGATGATTCTCAGGTGACACCGCAGCCACCGCCGGACAGTTTTCGATTATGGCATCGGCTTCCATAGTTGTTATCCATCTCCTATTTCGTTCTTCTTCGGTCATATCATGGTGATCGGTATTGGGCGGAAAACGATCCACAAACAGCACATTACTGCCAATTTTATCAATAGAATCCTGGACCGCTCCATCCAATCCATTAACCAGCGACGTCATCGCAATCACCGACCAGACGCCGATTAAAACTCCCAGAATTGTCAAAGCCGAACGGAATTTATTCGATTTAAGCGAATCCAGCGCCAGCAAGATTCCCTCTTTTAATTCAACAACTGTCATAATATTTTACTCAAAACTTAAGGCCTTAACAGGTTGCATTTTGGCCGCTTTCATGGCCGGATAAATTCCGAAGAAAAGACCGACGCCGGTAGATATTGTCAAGCCAACCATTACTGCAAAGATCGAAGGAGTCATATCAAAATTCATCAAACTGATTAGAATTTTACCCAAAATCACTCCTATGGCAATGCCTATCGCCCCCCCTCCCAATGATTGAATCAATGACTCGTATAGGAATTGCAGCAGAATATCTTTTTGTCGGGCACCAATAGACTTTCGTATGCCAATCTCTCTGGTTCGTTCGGTTACCGATACCATCATGATATTCATTATTATTATTCCGCCGACAATTAAAGCAATAGACGAAACGCCCACCAGGCCCAGTCTGAGAAATTTTGTTATATCATTTAAGACGGCCATAACGGCGTCGGCCGTGACCAATCCAAAGTCATCTTTTTTATCATATGCGACGTGTCGCCGCGCTCGAAGAACGACCCGCACCTGATCCATCGCACCCGGCACATCCTCAACCGAATTGGCCTTTACAAAAATGCTCATCCGTCCGCGAGGGTGTCCAAACTGTTTTACAAATGTATGGTATGGAATAAAAATGACTCGGTCAGCATCATTGCCAAAACTGGATCCTTTCTTTTTGGCAATACCAATGACTTCATATTTAACATTATTTATTTTTAGCGATTTACCTATTGGGTCTATTCCCGGAAACAATTCGTCCTGTATGGTAGTACCGATAAAGGCAACACGCCGACGGGTCATATCTTCTTCATGCGTATAAAATCTGCCCTGTCCCAACTCGAAGTCTATAATATCAATAATATTGAATTCACTGCCCCGAACAAGAACATTTCTTAATTTATTGCTGCGATATTTAATTTCTGTATTAAACGCAATTGATGCCGCAGCCACTTTAGCACATTTATCACAGCCTTCTTCAATAGCTTTTACATATTCATACTTTAATGGTTTACGCTTCAGTGCCTCAAAAAACTCGTCATCACCCATAATTATGCCCATTTTGGTGGCAATGAACGTTGAAGGCCCCAGAAATTCCAGTTCGGATCTTATCGATTGTTCCAGACCATCAAGCGCCGAGATAATCGTAATTACCGACGAGACACCGATTATTACCCCCAAAAGAGTCAAAACCGTTCTCATCCGGTTAATCCGGAGAGCATTGGCGGCCATTTTAAATATTTCCCAGAATATCATACGTCTGTTCCGTTGGCTTGCTTTTCGCTCCGCGATACTATTTCATCCCTTTCGATCTGGCCATCTCTGATAAACAGAATTCGATCGGCATAAGTAGCCACATCACGTTCGTGGGTAACAATAATAATTGTATTACCTTCCCTATGCAGGCGAGAGAAAAGCTGCATAATCTCCAAACCGGTTTTGGTATCAAGATTTCCGGTTGGCTCATCAGCAAGAATTAACGAGGGCTCATTGACCAGCGCTCTGGCTATTGCCACACGCTGCCTTTGTCCTCCAGATAATTCATTCGGTCGGTGGGTCATACGATCAGCCAAATCAACGACGGCTAACGCCTTAAGAGTTTTCTCCTCTCTTTCCTCTTTTGAGGTACCATTATAAATCAACGGGAGTTCGACATTGTGAAATGCGGTCGCTCTCGGCATAAGATTAAAAGTCTGAAAAACAAATCCGATTTCTTTATTCCGAATCGTAGCCAGCTCATCCTCTTCCATCTGACTGACACGACTGCCGGCAAAATAATACTCGCCTTTGCTCGGTGTATCGAGACATCCGACCAGATTCATCAGAGTTGATTTCCCCGAACCGGACGGACCCATGATGGCAATATAGTCACCCTTATTTATACCTATGGAAACACCCTGAAGGGCATGGACCTGAACAGTGCCCATTTCATAGGTTTTCCAAATATCTTTGGTTTCAATTAAAGACATATCTTAATCCTGGTCTTCATTTTCTTTTTCCTCGGCTTCAATCAAATCGCCGTCTTTAATCGATCGGAGTGTTTTAAAGGGACCGGTAATAACGGTGTCACTTTCATTGACACCCATAACAACTTCAATATTTTTCTGATCGGCGATGCCTGTTTCAACCGGAACAAATTTGGCATACCCATCCTTTACGACAAATATTCCCTTGACCTCTTTTTTCTCTTTTTTGTCTTTCTTTTTTGATTTTTCTTCCACTTCAAGAGTATCATCATTCGTTGCCGCATGTGCCGAAGCTACCAGTCCGCCGGAATCATCTGCCTTTGCCAGGGAATCGGCGTCAAGTGAACGCATCACAATGGCGCCATAAGGAACCGACAAAGCATCCTCAATCTCATTGGTTACAATATCAACGGTGGCCGACATGCCCGGCCTGATAAGAGCATTGGTTTCCTTAAATAAAACCTTTACCTTAAAATTTGTCGCCTGATCCTGAGTCCCGACTCCACTCATAATTGCCGTGTTACCAATTTCAATAACCTCGCCGGCAAAGACGGTGTCGATAAAAGCATCAATTTCAATTTTTGATTCCTGATTGAGTTTTATTTTAATAATTTCGGTTTCATCAACATCAACTTCCACCTCAAACGTGGACATATCGGAAATCGTCATCAGCGTTTTACCCTGCGTAAAGGCTGTTTGGGCCGGTGCAATCTCGCCAACCTCGGCATCTACGTAAGTAATAGTGCCATCCATCGGAGCCACAATTCTTGTCTTGCTTAGATTATCCGTCGCCTTTTCATAACGAGCGCGAGCTTGTTTGGTTTGGCTCACCATCGCTTCAAAACTATACTTGTAATTTAGATAATCGTACCCAGCATTTTGATAGGCTGTTTCCGAGGTTAGATCTCTTTCAAACAACTGTTTTTGACGCTCATTTTCTTCTTCGGCTTGCCTGAAAGTTGCCCGGGCGCCTTCCATTCTTGAATTTATCTCGTTTAATGAATAAAGATATTGATCAACATCTTTCTGGAGTTGAACCGTATCAAGAAGAACCAGCAGGTCACCTTTGAATATCTGCTGGCCATCAACAACCGGTATATCAATTATCTCGGCGGTAACCTCGGCGGTAATGTTCACCCGGGTCTGCGGTTGAACGTAACCTGAAGCCGAAACTTCTTCGGTAATATCTATAATCTCAACCAACTCCGTATTTACTTTGGTAGATTTCTCCCCGCTGCTGACGATATTACCGACAATTATGGCAACGACAACAATACCGCCCAGAATCATTAACAGTTTTTTGTTTTTTCGAAAATTCATTATGTATCCTCCGACCTTAGATTATAATCACCTTACACCCATGACATTTTCTAATTTCGCCACGGCAAGATTGTAATTAAATTCAGATTGTATCTTATCATTTTGCGCCGTAATTAAGCTAACCTGAGCATCAAGAAGTTCCAAAATTGTCGCCGCCCCCAGATTATATTTCTCTTGTGCCAGATTCATATCCTCGCTCGCAGCTTCCACATTTTCTGCTGCAACAGCAAGTTTTTCTTGATCTTTTTTCATATCGAGAAAGGCTTTTTTAATTTCAAGAGCCACGCTATTCCTGGCATAATGATAATCCGCACGGGCATTATTTAGATAAGCCTTGGCATCTGACATAGCTCTATGACGACTGAAGTTTTCAAATATAGGAATACTGACAACTGTTGAAATTGACCATTTGCTGTCATCTCTGGGAAATGATTTAATTTCATGCCAGAATCCGTTCTGATAGTACTTTTGAAAATAAACCGAAATTGTGGGCAAATATCTCCCCCAGGTTGAGCGAACTCCATGTTTGGCCTCTGATAGGCTCTTCTCTCTGGCCAAAAGTCCGGGGAAATTACTCATACCAAATTTCAAAGCTTCTATTTCGGTGCCGTCATATTCTTTAACCTGATAATCCGACGAAAATTCAATATCGGAATTTACGTCTACCCCAATGGCATAGGCAAGATCAGCACGTGCCTTCTTGATTCCATTTTCAGCATCAAAAAGACTTAAGCGATCTTTGCCATATTGTACTTTTGCTTTCAAGACATCAGATTTTGAAGCGGATCCGACTTCAAATTTTGATTCGGCGAGTTTATATTGCTCTTGTCCCCTTTTTACCGCTTCCCTATTTATCTCTCCCAACTTCTCGGTCGCAAGATAGGCATAATAATAAGATTTCACCGTTTGTATCAGATTCTGTTCGCTTTGCTCCATATTATATTCGTTTTTTGCCTTATTAGCTTTGGCCGCAAAATAATCAAAGATGTTACTCCCGCCATTAAACATCGTCCATTGGGCCGATAGGCGTATATCATAATTCTTGTACATTTTGGCCACCACAAATTGATCGTCAATAAACAGGGTATCTGCCTCCGGAAGATTGGTCTGTGATACCTGCCCGCTTGCTGATATACGCGGCAGGAAATTCCCAACAGCGTTCCAGACGCCAGCGTTGGCCGTCTTGACATTTCCTCTGGCACTTATGACATTCGGATGATTCTTCAGGGCCAGCTCAATACACTGGTCTAGCGTTAATGTTTCAGCCGACACAAATACCGATAGCAAAAGCAGGATTCCTGTCAACATCAATATTTTTCGGTTGGCAAAAGGCATCTCAATTTCTCCTCAATTAATTAGTATACAATTGTTCCACCGGTAAACTGATTGGCAAAGGCAACCAACGCGGCAAAAATCAACCATACAATCATTAATACTATTACAAATTTCTTTGATTTCATTTTATATATAACACCAAGCCCAATACCGGTTACAATAATTCTCCAAATCGAAAACAGGTCGATCTGTTTGAAGAAATAGTGCATAAACGAACTGTCATTGACAGGTGAAAGTAAACCTAAACCGGTGTAAACATACATTGAATCTTTGGCAATCATCATTATTCCGCGAACGACTTCACCCAAAAATCCAACCAGTGCGGCATAAGCAACGACATTCATTACTATCCAAAAACCTGCTTTACCTCCAAACATAAAATTGCCTGTCATCAAACCGATAGATGAAATAATCAGCCAAAATACAAAAGGCAATCCGATCATTAGAAGCGGCGTCCACCATACAAATTGATTTTCGCGCGCCTCATCAAACTGCTTTTTAGCATCCTCGACAATTTGGTTATATTGAGCTTCAGGTAACTGATCTCGATAAGCTTCAATTCGTTCCATCACCGAAGCTTCCATACCTTCGGCAAATATAGGACGTGTTATATGGTATATTACTCCACCCAGAACACCTACAATAATCAACGGAATCAGCCAGTCAGTCTTGCTGGTTAACGTTCCAAACAGCTTTGATGGTTCCGAAAAGACCATCATCAGTCGGGATATCAATCCCGGCTTTTCTACTTGATCGGAAGTCTGTGAGGTTTGAATGTTGTTTTCCATTTTTTAATCTCCACTCTATCTGACGATATCAGAATTTAAAAGTTGCATCAATTTAACTTATTTACTCCTAATATGATCAAATATTCAATTGATAAAGTTAATTTATATAAAATATTTCACGATAAAAAAAGCCCGCCAGAGAATCGACGGGCTTTTTATTATATACAAAACTAACTATTCTCTGACATACTTCACATGAATTATCGGGAATCCGGCCGCGGCGCCGGCCAAACCGGATGACCAGTTAGTTACGTCAAATTCACCTACGATCCTTTGTGAGTGCTCACCGGTATCGATCATATCATTGTAATAAGGCGTATTACCAACATAAAGGATCAATGGGAAATTGGTCGAATCGCTGCTAAAATTATCAGGTTCCAGAGTAACCAGAATTTTGCCTTCATTATTCCCCGGACTGGCAAAATTGATTGAACTAACACCAGGCGGCAGATTTAAAAGGAAATCCTCACCAGGTAGCGGCGGCACACGGTGATTATCGGTATAGGGATTGCCATCATCCGGACGATCAAATCTCTTAAAGGTACCGGTTGAAATCATCGGGGCGTCAAGCGGCGAAATCTGTGTTTCAATATAAAATGGCGCCCAGCTAGGTTGAGTCAATTTGGCGAATGATGATTTCGGTGATAAATATGGAGACAGGACCCATCCCTTATAATGCCACTTTTTATCATATTCCGGGATAAAATCATTCGCGGCATCGGAAAGGTCGGGGCTCTCGTCAAATGAATTAATAAACTTGTCAACCTTAATAAACCATTCGTCATATATGAAATTCAAATCATGATCATAGCCCTTAAACGGCCGAATCCTATAAACCGTATCTCGCTGATCGAGCCAGATATCTGTCGCCTCATCATAATTACTAAAAATTGTTACCGTATCATAACGGGAAGCCGTACCAGTATTTACTACCGGAGCGACAAAATCAAACTCAATATAAGTATGAATAAAAGTATCCAGAACAAGAGAATCCCGCAAAGTATAATTGGAGTCGGTTATTACTTTAACATAATTTACATCGATACTGTCGGTGGTGTAGGCCAGAGTATCGACCGGAAGCGTATCGCACTCATCGGTGGAACATATAACAACCGCGGTGTCGGCATCAAGCGTATCAAGATACATTCTATCATAAAATGCTGTATCATATGGAGAAGATTTATAAATTGAATCCGGATCATATTCTGCTAAAGTAATTACATGGGAATCTGCACACCTGGTCCACGGACGCTTGAAAAAACTATCACAGCGGTAAAATATTGTATCCACCTCATTAGCTGTTAAAAGAAGGTCCCGGGCCAGTATATTGTTTATCACCAAAGTAACATTAGTAGTATCAGCAAAGTCTAATGAATCATAAATATATTCCGCAAACCATATACCGCTGACATCTCTGGATTGGGAATCGGAATCGGACGGTGTTTCCACCGCAAAAAAACCATACCCCAGCCACAAATCAAGCGGAAAAACCATTTTCATCAGCCGTTCTTCGGTTGAATAAAGCGTATCCTGAAGCATAATTGGGCCGATTGAGGATTGTGGTAAAACCGAACCGGAAGGCATATTGCCGATATTTTCAACACTGACATTAATGAATCTATAAAACGGATTAAGAATATCATAATTAACTGTCCACGCAGAATCTATTACATTGCTGTCAAGATCATAAAATTTAAATTTATTGCTATTCCAGTAAAAACTGCCGACAGAATAGGCCATCTGGGCCGTGTCAATTATCCAGATATGATAATACATGCTGTCGGGCAATGATGGCAATCTTTCCGGTTCCAATATAATCCTGGTTGTTGATACCGGTGCCAGAACGTCATCCGGCTGCGTACATCCAAATACAAGGACCAATAGAACGGCGGTTAAGATGTTGAGTATCATGCGGTTATAACGCCCATGCATATCCAAATTTCCTCCTAAGACTATCATGTTTAAAATATCAAAAGATTATACCTCATCCTCTCCCCGCTGTCAAGAGCTAAATTGCAATTTTCGCCATTCCAAGCCTCCTTATATCCTCTTGCCTGAATTACACTTTCTAAAGAAACAACGTTTCAAACCGATAAATTGATTAAATAAATAATATTTTTTTTGGGGTGCGCTGTGAAAATATGTCCAGAATGTAAAACCGAGAATAAATTTGATGGCGCCCAATTCTGCAAGAAATGTGGCGCCACCCTGGCAGAAAACAATAATATCTCTGCTGTAAATAATTCTGATTTGGATGATGACCTGGAATTTGAAGTGACCGAAGCTACCGAATCGGATGCGCCTCAGCTATTCGGGAATAGGGCGGCCAGTAATAATAAAATGGCCAATGAGGAGCATCTGGAGATTGAAGATAATGCCAATTTACTTGGCGATGATCAAATTGAAGTCCCATCTGAATTTGAAATACCAACTGATAAGTTATCGCTTGATTATACCGAAACAAAAAAACCTCAAATCCCGGGTCCGGTCAAATCCGAAAAAACAGAAAAGTCGAAACCGTTCAAAGTCGACTGGAGTACTGCAGCTGGGAAGAAAAAGGTAAATTCGCCTCCATACGAAAAAACGCCTAAGCCAGAGAATAATGTCCCTTCAGCCGAGGAGTTTTCAAAAGGTCGGTCAGAGATTGGGGCCAAAAAAAATATGCAATCTCATCCGAACCAACCCATATCACAACAAGTTACAAATTTGAATAACTCGAATGAGGGTAAGCCGCAGACATCCGATTCCAAAATCACCAAATCTTCGCGCGTCAAGGGGATAGCCTATTTTCATAAAAATATTATTCAATTAGTTGGAAATCCGTTTCTCCATAAAAATGATGAAATCATTTATAAAGACAAACCATATCGGCTCAAACCATACCGTATCAGTAAAAGGGCCAAAATCATCAGCATCGCTGCAGTGTTTGTTTTGCTCTCAATAGTAATCGGATCTCAAATAATCGAACCGGCACTCCCTGGTCACGGTCAAATTGTAGGTATCATTCTCGATGAAAATGGGCAGCCGTATTTGAGCGGGGCCCATATCTACATTCCCGAGCTTGATAAATCAATTACCTCCAATGCCCTGGGATTTTTCCGCTTCGATAATGTTCCAACCGGCTCCTATGAATTGGTTTACAGATTGAAAGATGACTTAGAGGGCAGTGAAAACATCACCGTTACGGCCGGTTCCTTTGCAATGCGGAGTTTCGGCTATTATGAACCGATTGAAGAATCTTATGAATACAGCGCCAAACCGGGAATAATGGAGCAAAAGTCTGTCTCATCCTCCAATGAATCAGCAAAAATGACGACCAAAAGCAGTAAGAAAAAATCCACGTCAAATAAAAAATCTTCTTCCGGTTATGGCAAAATAAAACTGGTAGCGAATATTGAAGGAGCCAAATTTGTCGTTGATGGTAAGACTCTGGGCGCCGGCAATAACACCTACACCAAAATAAAATCCGGAAAACGCAAAATTCAGATCTCAAAGCCGGGTTATACGGAATATACTGAAATTGTAACCGTATCAAAAAATAAGACCAAAACAGTAAAAGCAAATCTATCCCGAAAAGCATCTAATTCCGATGAAACATTAACGGCCAATGATTATTTTGAACTTGGTAACGATGCTTTCATGGCCGAAAAATATGAATCAGCCATAAGTGATTATACCAAAGCTATTGCGCTTTCGCCAAATCATATTGATGCCTATGGCAAAAGAGCACAAGCTTATGCGGCCACCGGTAATAATAAAAATGCGGCCGCTGACCATATTCGGATCGGCGAAATTTATAATTTTAAGAACCAGAATGGAATGGCTATTAATCAATTTACATCGGCTTTAAAATATTCTCCCGACAATAAAACGGCAATGGTTGGGCGTGCTGGAGCCAGAATGGATAAGGGCGAATACCGTTCGGCTTTGATTGATTATACCCGGGCCCTGGAAATTGATGATCAATTCTATCCGGCCTGTCTGGGAGCCGGTATCACCGAATTCAAATTGGGTGACAACAAAAGCGCCGAGAAACATCTAAAGAAAGCCAAAAAACTTAACGATTCCGATCCAATACTCTACCACTACCTTATGCTGAACTATCTGGCCCGCGATAATATCAAACAAATAAAAAAGACATATGGCCAGTTTAAAAACGTTGCCAGACCCGACGAGTTGGCTGAATTTAAATCCTCAAGCCGTTTTGCACCGATTATCAGGCTAATCGACGAAGAAAATCTTTGATTTTTTAAATAATACAAGAATCGAAAAAAACCGGTTGATTTGGTCGACTTTTTTAATCAATAATTTTGCCTATTATTTTATTGAATCTTTTAATATATTTTCCATGTAAAATAGTTAGTCAGAACGGAGAATTATATGACCTTAAATTATTATATGAATCCTGTCACAAAAAAAATATCTGCGACAATAAGCATCTTACTTGCTGTTTTTATATTTTTTTCATCAACTGTAAAATCAGAAAATAATATTCCCGATATTGGAGATTTTCTTAAAATCGGGAGAAATATCAAACCGCAATATGGACGAAGAACTGGTGATATTTTCTTTCTCGGCCGCTCAACGGGAACTGTGCAAGTATATCGTATTAATAAATCCGGTTGGCCATATCAGTTAACAGCCTTTGAGGATGGATTAGAGTGGTATAAGATATCATTTGACGGCACCAAAGCTATCGTCGGGGCTTCAGCCGGTGGAGACGAACAAACGCAATTATATCTTATGGATACCGAAACCGGTCAAACCAGTGCTGTCAACAAAAGACCTGATGTTAAGTACGCCTCGGTTTTCTGGCGAAAGGATGGAGAAGGTATTTATTACCGAAGCAACGCAGAAAATCTGAAAGATTTTAAAATATACTATTATAATTTCTCAACCGGTAAAGAGACTTTGCTATTTGACATGGAGGGTAGCAATGCCGCCGGTGATATATCGTTTGACGGCAAATATATGATAATCTATCATATGAGCGGCAATATCACCAATGATCTTTACATGCTGAATATTGAAACCGGCCAGTATCAACTATTAACAGCAGGCAAAGAAAATATAAGATACAATTATCCTTCATTATCGACCGATAATAAAACTTTATATATAATCTGTAATGACAATCCGGATGGAATAATGAAACGGGCTGAAATTGATATCGAATCCGGTAATACAAAATTTATGGATCCCGACTCCAAACTAACGGTTGAAATCCTTTGCTTTTCTGATAACCGCCAATATATGTTCTGGACTTCCAATAGAGATGGGTATTCGGAGATAAATTTCTGCGATTTGGAAAACCGACAAAGTCTGCCGATGCCGAAATTGAAGGGAAGAATTAAAGAGCCTCAGCTATTGAATAACGGTAAACTGTTTTTCACCTATGACAACCCGACCCTTACCAGTGATATATGGCAGTGGGATTGGCAAACCGAAGAGCTCAAACAGATTACATTTGCAACCTATGCCGGAATCGACCAAAAGCTGTTTAGAGTACCACACTTAATAAAATACAAATCTTTCGACGGGCTGGAAATCCCGGCCTTTTTATATCTGCCGCCTGATTATAATAATGAATCGATTCCGTTTATTATCCGTATCCATGGCGGCCCAAATGAACAATTCCGACCTTATTTTGTCCGCAACTTTCAATATTTTCTATTAAATGGTTATGGCTTACTGGTGCCCAATATCAGAGGTTCACTCGGGTATGGCAAAGAGTACGCTAATCTCGACAATTATAAAAAACGAATGGATGCGATAAAAGATATTAAGGCCGGAGCCGATTATCTTCTGGAAAACGGATATACTGAATCGGGGAAATTGGGAATTTTGGGACCGAGCTATGGTGGATTTGCGGTACTGGCGACTATCATTGAGTATCCTGATCTTTTCTCGGCCGCAATAGATAGAACCGGGATTTCTAATTTTGTGACTTTTCTGAAGAATACTAAACAGTACCGCCGATATTTGCGAGAAATCGAATACGGACCATTATCGGATTCAGCCTTTTTGGAATCTATCTCTCCTCTCAATAAGGCGCATCTGATTAAAACACCGCTTTTGATTGCCCATGGTGAAAATGATATTCGTGTCCCGATAAGCGAGGCGCGCCAGATTATTAAAGCGATCCGGGATAATAAGGGAATCGTCGATTCGTTAATCTTTCCTGATGAGGGTCATATAATTTCAAAACAGACAAATCGAATAGCGCTGTATCGAAAAATTGTCAAATTTTTTGATAAATATCTGAAAAACAAATAAGCGGTAATTATTAATAAAAAAATGCCCCGCATATTGCAGGGCATTTTGAAATTCATTACAGACTTTTAAATGTTGTTGTCGATCCAATAATCTACCGTGTATTTGTCCTTCAAATCTTCGCCCAACTGTTTGGCCTCTTCATAAGTTTCAACATTTCCAATTCTAATCCGAAAATATGAGACATCATCAATATAAACTTCGGATACAAAAGCCTCATATCCTCTGCCTATAAACTGTTCGGCGGCGTAATTGGCATCCAGGCGCGATGTGCCTGAACCTATCTGAACGGTAAAACCGCCGGTACCGGTTGCTTCGTATCGACGACTGGCCAAATCGTCCTCGGCTGATACGGTTTCTTCTATCGTTTCGGTAACACCGGATTCTTCCTCGATGGTTAAACTATCGGAAACAGTTTCCGTAGCTTCCATTGCTTCCTGTTCCAACTTATCTACATCTTCTTTGCTTTTGTCACATCCGAAAAATACCGCCAAAGCAACAATTAAAAAAATTGCCAAAAAGGTCTTTATCATTTGACCTCCCATCAATTATAATTTCATTTTAAGAATTAAAACTTCCCAGCAAATATTTGTCAATATAAAATAATATCGGACAAATTTATTGTTTTGTAATAAATTTTATTGAAAATGAAACAAATTTATAATAAGATGTTATAAAATATGGGAAAAGAGATGAAATACGTAAATAATATTATAGATACCATTGGAAACACACCTCTGGTTAAGATAAGCAACGGCATGCCGAATGGCGGTCCGCTTTTGCTGGGGAAATTAGAATTTATTAATCCGTGCGCTTCTGTTAAAGATCGTATGGCCGGCTATATACTCAAAAAGGCATTTAATGAGGGTAAATTGAAACCGGGTGATACCATCGTTGATAATTCGTCCGGTAACGCCGGAGCTGCCGAGGCGATGGTCGCGGCCACTTTCGGATTGAAGGCTATTATCACCGTTCCGGCCAAAACCAGCCGGGAAAAAATCGATTTAATCAGGGCCTTCGGCGCTGAAGTGATAATCTGTCCGGCCGATGTTCCTCACGATGATCCGGATGGCTATTATATGAAGGCTATTGAGCTGGCCGAGGAAAATGGTTACTTTCATGTTAATCAATATCATAATCAAAGCAATGTCGAAGCTCATTACTACTCTACCGGCCCGGAAATCTGGAACGACACCGACGGGAAAATTACACACCTAATAGCAGGCATAGGCACCGGGGGGACCATGTCGGGAGCGGCAGGATATTTAAAGGAAAAAAATGAAAACATTCAGGCTATTGCTGTGGACCCGGTTGGTTCCATGTTTGCGCCATATTTAAATGATAACAAAATAGTCGAAGCTGATGCCTACAAAGTTGAGGGAATCGGTTCCGACGTTATGACTGAAGCTCTTCACCCCAATGTCATTGATAAGGTTATATCGGTTACAGATGAAGACGCCTTTGCTACTTCGAGACAATTGGCACGTCAGGAAGGTATCCTTGCCGGTGGTTCGTCAGGAGCTGCAGTTTGGGCGGCCTGGCAGCTTGCCCCCAAAATTGATGAATCCTCGTTAATGGTAGTTATCCTACCCGATACCGGAGCCAAATACTTGAGTAAATGTTTTAACGATGAATGGATGAAACAGCAGGGCTTTGAGACTTAAAACTTTGGAGACTATAATATGAAAAGATATTCAATGAGATTGATACTTCTATTTATTTTAATGACTGCAATATTTGCCTATGGACAGGCCGAGGTTTATACATCAAAACCGGCAATTTCAGCCGAGGAAGTTTTCTGGGATTTCGGTTTTGTCCCCTTTGATTATGAACTGGTTCATTATTATGAAATAAAAAACAGCGGAAAAAATAATCTGTATATAACTCACATCGGCACCAGTTGTGATTGCTCTCATGCTCGAGCTTTAGACACTTTAATTCCTCCCGGCGCATCAACCAAAATTAAAGTAAACTTCAGTACCACTGATTATTATGGTAAAAACACCAGAACCGTTTCCATAAGTTCTAACGACCCTGAAAATCCTGTTTTTAATCTTGAGTTTGCTTCACTAATAGGTGCCTTGCCTAAACAGGTTGGGGCACAGCCGAATGCATTGTTCTTCCTGCCGCCTCATAAGGATAGAGATATAAAACTGTTGAATAATTCCGGTTCTGATATCAAAGTGATAATATCTCTGGAGCCGGATTCAATCTTTACTATTAGTGATACTAAGCTTGAAATAGAATCAGGATCGTTTGCAACAGTTAAGATAACTATTTTGCCGGATTTAAATAAAGGTACTTATCATAGTAGTTTTTTGGTTGATTTTAATACTGAGCCAA
>CBFCZE010000025.1:0-27502 GCA_965602655.1 uncultured bacterium | reverse complement strand
TAAAGACTATGGATGGCTGAATGAATATTAAACAAAAGAAGGGGCAGGCGAGGGCGCCTGCCGCCCACAAAATATACATTTTGGAGAAAAAGGCCTATAGGTTAGTTATCAGAAATAACATCGATTTGATAGTCTAAAGTCAAAAAAGACGGAACAAAGCCATTTCGTTGTATTTGATTGTAATATAGTAGGTCGGCGTTCCGAGCGGAGAGAAACGAAGAGAGAAACCCGACAATTTAACAATATAAAAAATAATGTCGGGTTTTTTGTTCGACTTCGTCTCACTCAGAACCCGACCTACGAACTACAATATTGATAGTGCGAAAAAGTAAAAACGACAAAACGAACCCATTTCGCTGGACGAGCATGAAAGAGAACAGGTTACAGGGAATTTTTGGATTGGCGTACAAAAAAATTAGGGGAGCCCGCCTCCCCTCACGTTCACGGGCTCCCCTTGCCTCGAGAAAAGAACGCATCACCCTTGGAAGGCAATACTTAGAACGCTGAACAACAAAGGAATTTTTCTTTACATATCTATTAACCGTCAACCAAATCATATATAAAGCAAGAGAGGTGCCCGACTGATGCCGGGCTGAAGGTGCTTGGCCTATGTTATAATCTTATAATTACTTACAGAGGAAAAATATTTTCTGTCGTTGATTGGATAAATAGAAATTCGTATGATTATACGAGTCTGTTTTATTTCAATGAGCTAACTGCCCCAATTTTCACAGGCTTATGAATATCAATAATCTATTGCTTAATCGTATTGTCTTACGATTGGAAAATAAAATCGCTGACTTTGGCCCGGATTATAAGATTATCGCGTTATCCCGTTTTGGTCCGGTTGAAACCAGCGCTATGCCGACATCGAGGCTATCGGCTATATATTTTATATATTTTTTTGCGTTATCCGGTAAATCCTCAAACTGCTTCAAACCCGCGATTGGTTTATCCCATCCATCCAGTTCCTCATATACCGGTTTGATATGCCACAGCTCTGACAGATCGAGCGGAACATCCGATAATATGTCGCCGTTCAGCTTATATCCGGTGCAGATTTTAATTTTCTCAAAACCGTCAAGCACATCGAGTTTGGTTATCGCAATTTTATCCACCCCGTTTATTCGGCAGGCATGTTTCAAAGCGACCAGATCAAGCCATCCGGTGCGTCGCGGCCGTCCGGTGGTGGCACCATACTCGCCGCCGGCTTCGCGAAGACGGCTTCCGGCATCATCAACCAGTTCGGTCGGAAACGGCCCGCCGCCAACCCTGGTGGTATATGCCTTAACAATTCCGACTACCTCATCAATCATTTTTGGACCGATTCCGAGTCCGGTCAGTGCCCCGCCAACAGTCGTATTCGATGAGGTCGTAAAAGGATAGGTTCCCAGATCAATGTCAAGCATGGCCCCCTGGGCGCCCTCAAACAGGATTGATTTTCCATTCTTGTGATGTTTCTCAAGTTCAATTGAAACATTGGTTATGGATGATTTAAATATCGGCGCCAGCTCAATAAAGTCTTTATATATTTTTTCCAGATTTGCCCGCTCGTCATCCGAGCCGGAGAGATATTCCGCCTTTATTTTTGCCTGATGTTCCAACTTTTTCTTTAATCTATCCGGTGCATACAGATCAGCCATCCTGATTCCATTACGGCTGATTTTATCACGATAGGCCGGTCCGATACCTCGAAGAGTTGTCCCCAGACCGTCTCCGCCCCGCTTTTTTTCATCGATTTCATCTATCAGCTTATGATACGGCATAACCAGATTGGCGGCCGACGAAATAAACAGACGGTTTTCGGTGCAGATCCCCTCGGCTTTTAATGCCTCCAATTCCTCCATAATCCCAAACAAATCAAGGACCACGCCATTGCCGATATAACAAATTTTATCTTCATATGTCACCCCGGATGGTATCAGGTGAAGAATCAGCTTTTTGCCTTTTGTTATAATTGTGTGTCCGGCGTTGGCGCCACCCTGAAAACGGGCAATAACATCGGATTTTTCGGCCAGCATGTCGACAACCTTGCCCTTGCCTTCGTCACCCCACTGGCATCCGACCACAATTGTATTCTTACTCATTTATATATCTCCCAAAAATAATAAATTTTCTTAAACTTTGACGGTATCATCTATCCATTTCCACAGCTCTTTTCTGCCGATTCCGGACAGCGATGAAAAAGGAATTGGTTTGATTCCGAAATCTCTCTCAACAGCTTTGACTTTATTTATCAATTTGCTTTTACTTAGTTTGTCAGCCTTGGTCAAAGCAATCGTGAATTTCATCTTTTCTGTCTGAAGCCAGTCCAGAAGCATCAAATCATCGTCATTTGGCTCTCTACGACAATCAAGCAATAGTATCAGACCTTTTAAATTCTTTCGCCGTTGAAAATAAGCCTCGGCCATCCGCCCCCACTCATTTTTTTCTTTCTTCGATGCTTTTGCAAAACCGTATCCCGGAAGATCTACAAAATAGTAACTGTCTTTTATCATAAAGAAATTTATCAGTCTTGTCCGTCCGGGTGTTTTTGAAGTCTTGGCAAGTTTTTTTTGGCCAACCAAACGATTTAAAAGAGTCGATTTGCCAACATTGGAGCGACCGGCAAAGGCTATTTGAGCCCGGCCATCGGATGGAATTTTTCCGACATCTTTATAGGAGCAAAAAAAAACCGCGTTAATAGTCATTTGTTTGAATACTTATTTATCTTGGCGATCTATATATAATCGATTAAAAGTCCAAAAAACAGATTTATTTTCTACTTTGTTTTTTCTTCTTTTTTGTCCCTTTGCTTTCAGCTTTTTTGCCAAAGGGATTTTCAAAAGCCACCTTTATAGCATCGTTAACCTTTTTAATCAATATCAGATTCATCCCTTTGAGCAGCTCTTTGGGAAGCTCCGGAATATCCTTTTTATTTCTTGTCGGAATCACAACATTGGTAATCCCGGAACGTTTTGCCGCCAAGAGCTTCTCATTGAGACCGCCTATAGCCAGAATATCACCGGTTAGTGTAACTTCGCCGGTCAAAGCCAGATTCGATTTTAGCTGCCGACCGGAAACAATTGAAAGGATTGCCAGTAAGATAGTTATTCCAGCCGAGGGGCCGTCTTTCGGAACCGCCCCCTCAGGGACATGGACATGGATTTCGATTTTATCAAAGAAATCCGGTTTCAGTCCGAATTTTTTCGCATTACTGCGGATGTATGACAGTCCGGCGGAGGCCGATTCCTGCATCACTTCACCAAGTTTACCGGTCAGGGTCAATTTTGACTGACCTTTCATAATGCTGGCCTCAATCGGGAGAACCTCACCGCCCGATTCAGTCCAGGCCAGGCCAACCGCATACCCCGGCTCCGGTTTAGTTTTAATATCAGTTGAAATAAATCGGGGAACACCCAGATAAGATGAAATCGATCTTGTCCCCACCTTATATTTTTTCTTCCGGCTTCCTTCGGCAAGTTTCTGGGCGATTTTACGCATCACCGAGTTTAACTGCCGCTCCAGTTCTCGAACGCCGGATTCTCTGGTATAATACCTGATAATTTCGCCAAGGGAATCATTGGTGAATTCGGCCGTGATTTTTTTCAATCCTAATTCTTTCTTTACTTTTGGTAGGAGAAACTTGCGGAAAATTTGCGCCTTCTCGTATTCGAGATACCCGGGCAAACGGATAATTTCCATTCTATCCTTCAAGGCTGGCGGAATTCCATCAATAGAATTGGCGGTTGTTATGAAAAGGACGCTGGACAAATCAAAATCGAGTTCGAGATAATTGTCCGAAAACGCAAAATTCTGTTCCGGATCAAGAACCTCCAGAAGTGCCGAAGCCGGATCGCCGCGAAAATCAGAGCCGATTTTATCAACCTCATCGAGTAAAAATACCGGGTTGGATGATTTGGCTTTTTTAATTAGCTGAATAATACGTCCTGGCAAAGAACCGATATATGTTCGACGATGCCCTCTTATTTCGGCTTCATCATGAATTCCACCCAGGGACATTCTTACAAATTTCCGGTCAAGCGCCCGGGCAATCGAGCGTCCAACCGATGTTTTTCCAACCCCGGGAGGACCAACCAAACAAAGAATCGGACCTTTGACCTTTCCCGCTACTTTCAAAACGGCCAGATGTTCCAATATCCTCTTTTTCGGTTTTTCCAAACCATAATGATCACCGTCAAGAATCGATTTAACTTCGCCAAAATCGGTGCGATCCTTGGTAACAATATTCCAGGGCAAAGCCAGAATCCAATCGATATAGCCGCGAACTACGGCTGACTCGGCCGAATAGGGATGCATCTTCGAAAGCTTTTTTATTTCCTCTTCCATTTTTTCCTTGACTTCATCGGAAACATCGATTTTGGCCAGCTTTTCACGAAGATCATTAACTTCATTGGTTGCCTCATCGGATTGCCCCAGTTCTTCTCTGATGGCCTTGAGCTGTTGTTTGAGATAAAACTCTTTTTGATCTTTTGATAACGATTCCCGAATGGTCCCGTCAATTTTCTGTTCAAGATTTAATATCTCTATTTCAGAACGAAGGATTTCGGATAACCGGGATAGTTGCTCCTTAACCGTTTCCAATTCAAGAATTTCCTGCTTGGCCTCCATTTTCATCAGAATATGAGCCGCAATTGTATCAGCCTGACGCTGATATCCACTGATGGCCAGCATCGACAACAGAATTTCCTCCGGTATCCTCCGGTTAAGCTTAACATATTGAATAAACAACTCCTGCACCATACGGGATAAAGCTTCGGTCTCTTTATCCCTGGAATTGTCAGGGGGCACTATCTGTATACGGGATGTATAAAAACTGCCGGTTTTTTTGTACGTCTTAATACGGCATCTGATAAGACCCTCAACCAGTACCTTTAATGTTCCATTCGGCAATTTCATTACCTGCAGTATTCGAGCCACCACGCCAACCGTATGAAGATCTTTTTGGACGGGATTTTCAATCGTGGGTTCTTTCTGAGCGCAGAGCAAAATTTGCTTGTCCCGAACCATCGCTTCATGTAAGGCCGATATTGTAAATTGACGGCCCACCAGAAGCGGATAAATCATATGCGGTATGATAACAATATCCCGTAAGGGTAAAACCGGCAGTGAAGCTTTTACATCTATTTTCTCTTCATTATATTCCATCTTCATTTTTTCTTCCCAATACTCCAAATTCCATCAAACTTATATTACATTCCATAATCTAAGCAATTCGCGGCCTGATAGTGAGGATTTTTTGCAAAAAAATATCCCCGGACAAAAAAGTGATTTTGACACCGGGGATATTAAAGATTATTTATTTGGATTAAAACGAAATTATCTCATTTTCCTTATACTTCAACCGATTGTGGTTGGACTTGGCTGGTTATCTTACGAAGTTCTTCCTTTTCAAGATAAATTCTTTCAAGAGAGATATACATCTCGGCCAGTTTCTTATTGGCGTCGGATAAAATATCAATAAGATCGCCAACCTCTAACTCAAGATACTGGGCCAGCTTAATCGACTGAACAATAGATTCTTTCCTGATTCTATTTAAATCGTCCTCTTTAATCTTGAGCATTTTGGAAATTTCATGAATAAATTCAATATTCTGCTCGACATCGGGATAATAATCCTCAAATGGACCAAGCGTGATTCTATCGGCCAGAGCAATAATATTGTTAAAGGCGGAATCCTCCGGGATAATTCCGGCGTTGTCGCAATCATGATGATTTTGAACGGCAAAAGCGAGTTTTGTCGGAAGTTTCCACGATTCAATAAGTTCAGCTCCAACGTCGCAATGGGTACAGCCAAATATTTTCTTTTCGGCTTCAATCAACCCTTTACCGGAGCGGTTCATCTCATCAATAGCCGCCTCATATTCATCCTTAAAATGTAGTATCATAATCAAAATTCCGACATCATGAAGAATTCCGCCGACAAAGGCTTCCTCTAAATCACCTGACTTTATTACTTCGGCAATACTCCGGGCGATTGAAGCTACTTCAATAAAATGTCGACAGATTCTTTTTATATTGAATTTTTCAGTGAGATTCTGGCCGTCAATCAGGCCAAAAACCGAGCTACTCAAAGCCAGGACTTTCAGACTGTTGACACCCATAACCGTCACCGCTTCAGATATTTTACTCACACGTCGGGCGCGATTATAGTGAACCGAGTTTACCATTTTCAAGACCAGTGTCGTTAATGAAACATCGGTCGTTATCGCCTTAGCAATTTCTTTGGCGCCGGTGTTAGGATCATCGACAGCCTTTAATACCGCGGCCAGCGTTTGAGGGAGGGCTCCAATCTGATGAATACTGGAGACTATTTTTTTGGGGCTTATTTTCTCCATAATATTCCCTTTCTTACAAGAAATACAGGATTAGGAGTTTTTATGCTCTTTTAGAAATATCGGATTTATAGAATCTTTAAATTAGTGCATAAATAGCACAGATCGGGACGCGAGGGAACCTGATAACATTCCCGGACTTAGCCTATCACTTTGAGCCGGGCGAATTTGGCCATTATCCTTTTTGGGCCGATACCGGTGAAAAATATCTCAAGGCGAAGTGATTCGCCCGCCCCTTCAACGCCGGTGACCTTACCCCTACCAAAAGTCGGATGTTGAACAATGCAACCGGGGCGAAGTATCTCCTCCTCTTCATATTCATAATAAACCCCGGTTTGTTTTGATGTATTGGCTTGTGCTGATTTAGGACGAGATCGATATGAATTATAGGATTTTTCCGACCGGTAACTGCGATTATCGGTTGTTTCAACCAATCCGGGCGGCAATTCCTTTATAAACCGGGATGGAACAGCGCCCATTTCGCCATATCGGCCGCGGCTGGAGGCCATTGACAGATAAAGATTACGCTTGGCCCTGGTTGCCCCGACATAGAAAAGCCTTCGCTCTTCTTCAAGCTCCAATGGGTCCTCGATCGCCCGCCCCAGGGGAAAGAGACCATCCTCAAGGCCAACCATAAAAACGCCCATAAATTCCAGACCTTTAGCCGAATGAAGCGTCATAAGTGAAAGTTTATCTTCTATCTCGTTATAAGCATCCAGATCGGTATAGAGCGAAATCTCGGCCAAAAAATTGTCGAGTGTCGGCTCGGTCAATGAAGCCGCAAACTCAACCGCCGCTACTATAAATTCATCAATATTTTCCACCCGGCTTTGTCCCATCAACGGATCCTCTTCAATCAAAAGCTCGGCCAGACCCAGAGTATCGACCAACTGTTGTGTCAGCGTACCGATATCTTCGGAATCTTTGCGATTTATGAAAGGTTCTAATAGTCTGACGAATTTCAAAAGAAGACTCTTAGGACGACTGCCAAGTTCCTCACATTCATCCAATTTTCGGCAGGCCTCAAGAAGCGAAATATTCTTTTTCGCGGCAAACTCCCGCAAACGGACAATGCTGGTTTCTCCAATCCCTCGTCTGGGATAATTGACTATCCGTTGAAATGAAACATCATCTTTGCCATTGGCCAGAAGCTTTAAATAGGCAATAACATCCTTAATCTCTTTTCTTTGATAAAACGAAACAGATCCAAAAATCTGATATGGAATATTCAGCCTTCTTAGATGTTCCTCAAACGCTCTTGATTGAGCGTTGGTACGATACAAAATAGCCATATCCTTAAGTGAGAACTGCTGCCGGCATAATTCGATAGCGTCGATAATCGATTCGGCTTCATCGGAGGCGGTATCGGCTAATAACAGCCGAACCGGATCGCCCCCGTCGATTTCGGTCCAGAGCGCCTTACCCTTCCGGTTCTCATTATTGGCAATCACCGCCGAGGCGGCATCAAGAATTGTCCGGGTGGAACGGTAATTCTGCTCCATTTTGATAACTTTGGCGCCGGGGAAATCTTTTTCAAAATTGAGAATATTTGAAATATCAGCTCCGCGCCAGCGGTATATCGATTGATCTTCATCCCCGACGACACATATATTCTTATGCGGCCCCACCAGAAACCTTAGCAAACGATACTGACTGTAGTTGGTATCCTGATATTCATCGACAAGAATATATTTCAACTTATTTTGATAATTTGTCCTAATGTCATCGCTATTTTTTAAAATCCGTACCGCCTGAAATATCAAATCGTCAAAATCAAAAGCATAACATTCCCTTAACCGCCGTTCGTACATCTGATATATCTCTGCCGTTCGGGTTTCAAAATAACCGGATGCTTTCTGCGCAAAAATATCCGCATCTTCCATTTGATTTTTGGCGTTCGAAATTTTGCGCCGAACCGATTGAAAGGTAAATTGCGTTCGCGACAATCCCAGCTGATCGATACAGTTTTTCACGAG
This sequence comes from uncultured bacterium, assembly GCA_965602655.1. Taxonomy (GTDB): domain Bacteria; phylum Zixibacteria; class MSB-5A5; order GN15; family PGXB01; genus JAAERC01. The sequence continues at coordinate 19,191 of CBFCZE010000025.1, read as the reverse complement.
TGTTTTCGAGTCATCCTCATCATATATGACAAAATTTGACGGATAATCGATAGCCGATGCTTCCCTCCGAAGCATTAATGCACAAAATGAATGAAACGTAGAAATACTCAGACCGAAGGTGTTTCCTTCAAGCAGGCTGTCTATCCGCTCTTTCATTTCCCTGGCCGCTTTATTGGTGAATGTTACCGCCAGAATATTATACGGTGCCGCCAGATGACGATTGAGGATATGAGCCACCCGGGTGGTTAAAACTCTGGTCTTCCCGGAACCGGCTCCGGCCACTATTAAGAGAGGACCTTCGGTGGTCATCACCGCTTCTTTTTGCACCGGGTTAAGATTATCCAGATATTCCTGTTTCATTTCTCTGTCCAATATCATAAAAGATTGGAATATAGCGGTATCATTTTTTTTGGCAAGTTAATATCAATGACTACTTGAAAAAGTCGTTAAAAATAGTATTTTAGGGCTATGTCAAAACCGAAGCTGATTCAATATACTGTTTTGGTGCTGTTTTGCGCCGTCTTTGTTATCAATGCAATCTCATACTCATTTACTCAGGACGATGCTTATATCTCATACCGCTATGTTAAAAACTTCCTGAATGGTGACGGCCTGACTTTTAATCCGGGAGAGCCGGTCGAAGGTTATACCAATCTGTTTTTTATCCTTCTTCTGTCTCTTCTGGGACGATTTGGAATCGACATAATTATTGCCTCCAAGGTCATTGGGGTTGCCTCGGGTGTTGCCATCATTTTTCTTTCATTTTTCTGGACCCGCAAAATGCCCGGATTTGAAAATGAAACTATATTGCCGCTGACCGTTCCGTTTCTTCTGATTGCCAACGGCGCTTTTGCATACTGGACAATTTCAGGGATGGAAACCGTTCTTTTTGCGGCATTGGTTTTGTTTGGGCTTTATCTGGCCTCTAATAAAAACCTTATGTTTATCCCGATTTATGCAATCGCCACTTTAACACGCCCCGAGGCGGGATTAATCTTTTTGGTTATCCTGGCATTTATGATTTATGCCAAAGCCTTTCGTATAAAAGATGCCCTGAAATATTTAGCCCTGTTTGCCATTTTTATAATACCTCAATTCATTTTCCGTATTTTTTATTACAATGATATCCTGCCGAATCCGTTCTATGCCAAAACCGGTTCATCAGTTGAGTACCTGATATCCGGCTTTGAATATGTCTGGCTGTTTTTAAGTCAATACGGCCTTTATGGAGGTATACTGCTAATTCCCCTATTTGCAGCCAAGTACTTTTCCCGGCCAATACAGCTCATTCTGGCTGTAACCTTTATTTACACTTTGTATGTTTTATTGATTGGCGGCGATGTTTTGCACTGTTTTCGGTTTTTTATCCCGGTTATAGCTTTATTTTATATGCTTCTGATTTTTTCCCTGGTCTGTCTGGCTAAAAATTCCGAGATATTTAAAAATAAAAAATATAACAATACAATAATTGCAGTAATTATTCTGATTGGTGCCTTTTCATATTTTGCCCCGGCTGAACATATCAGAGGTTTTCTTGTCGCCGAGCGCGGGCTGGTCAATAAAATGACTCATCTGGCCTTTATTCTCAAGCCGTATGCCAAAGCGCAGAACAAAATAGCCTGCAGTACTGTAGGTGCATTCAGCTATTACAGCGATGCCCACGTGATTGATATGCTGGGCCTGACCGATCGTAACATCGCCAAGAATCCGCAGACATTTGAAAAGATTCGTTCAACCTGGAAAGAAAGAAACTATAACATCCCTTATATCATGGATAGCGATCCGGATTTTATTATTTTCTCCACCAGTCTGAAACCATCGGCGCCGGCCGAAAAGGCTCTGTTTTTGTCGTCCAAATTCAGGCAGGGTTACTATCCGGTTTTTGGAGTCGGTGCCGAAATGAAAGTCATTTATAAACGCCGTCCCGATTTTAGCGGTGAGGATATATATTTCCCTGACCCGCTTTTTGTCGATCTTTTTGCCGAAGCGATTAATCGTAAGGCGCTCAACGAATACGATGAGGCGTTTGCGATGGCGTTTCAGTCCATTATGAAAGGCCCGCCCGATTTTTATCTGCCGCTTTCGATATTGGGACAGATCCAGTTTGAGTTCGGCGAACCGGCTGATGCCGTCACCTTTCTTAAGGAGGCGTTAAAAAGATCGGGCGGTTATGCCACCCTGTCGGCCAGTTATCTGGCGAGATATTATGAAGCAATAGGCGACAGCACCGCCGCCGAAGAAATCAACCGCACCCAGCTCAAAATCAACCGACTGGATTAGGCATTTATTCCATCTCGGGGTACATCCCCGGTTCGAGCATCGGCAACGGTTGCCCCCGGTTTTCGGTCAGCAAACGCAAATAATTATAAACCGGGTCGGACTCCAATGATATACCAAACGGATTAAGTTTTTTCCTGAGATTAAACAGCCCTCTTGATTTCGGTATCTCGATTATATCAACAGTCTTGCCTGCTTCTATTCCAGCCAATGCTCTTGCCATATCGATCGCCGTCATCAGACCGCCGATTTTGTCAACCAATCCGATTTCCTTTCCATCAAGCCCGGAATAGATACGTCCCTCGGCAATTTCTTTAACCTTTTCGATTGTTATGCCCCGACCGACCGATACCTGACTTACAAAATCGTCATACAAGACTCGAAGTACATTCTCCATATGGTTGTATTCACCCACCGTAAGATTTCGTGCCGGAATCTGTAGGCCGACATACGGCAGTCTGATACCAGTCGTCAGATCGGCATGTATTCCGCGTCTGACATAATCGGAACTCATCCCGATTTTATCACCAAAACCTTTATCATACACCCAGCCGCCATAAATCCCGATTGATCCGGTTACCGTGTTCGGTCCGGCCAGAATAGAGTCGGCATAAGTCGAAATCAGATATCCGCCCGAAGCGGCCATCTGTCCCTGACTGACAACTACCGGTTTTTCTTCATCGCATTTTTTTACCGCCTGCGCCACTATATCGCTCGGCATGGTCAGCCCACCGGGGGAGTCAACTCTGAATACCACCGCCCGAATTGTTTTATCGCGAGCCAGCCTTAAAAAAAGCTGTTCCAGCCAGCGCGCCCTGATCCCCCTGTCCATTTCGCAATCGCCCAGACCATAGACGACAGCGATTCGATCGCGCTCGCCCCAATCAGATCGGGGAAGAGTATTGCCCAATATATTTTTCCTTGAAATAGCTCCGAGTCCGTTTCCGGTCAGATTTTTTATAATTTTGCCACGATCCGACCATCGCCCCAGAGTATCAACTAGATTTACTTCAATTGCTTTGTCCGGTATGATATAGGTAACATAATTTACCAGCATGTCAAATTGGTTGGTTGTTATCCCTCTTTCGAAACAGATTTCTTCTCTGACCAGTTCGTATCGGTCATCGATGTAGGCCTGATTTTGTTCTCGATCGGCATCGGACATTTTCTTATGGCTGTATCTCTCCGGCGCAGATTTATATATGTTGAATCGCCACGGTTCAAAACCAAGCCCCAGTTTATCGAGTGTTCCCTTCAGGTAGGTTCGTCCCATAGCAAATCCGGCCAGTCGCAGTGAGCCGGACGGATCAAGAACAATTTTGCCGGCGACACTGGCCAGATGATAATGCGTCATTCCGGCATCATCGATGAAGACGATTACCTGTTTTCCAAATTCTCTGGCCCGTTTCAGTTCCTCGCGGATTTCCCAGGCATGCTCGGGATAGATGCGCAGGCCTGACAGATTCAAAACAAGGGCGGCGATACGCGGATCATCAGCGGCGGCACGGATATCTGCAAGAATATCCATCAAACGATGTGTCCCGCTATCAAATAAGATGTACTTATTATATGCGACTGTACCTTTTAGATTAATCGGAACATATTTTTTATTTCGGTTAACAGATTCATCTATAATACTTGGACGCATTCCGCCATAACGAAATGAACAGCTATATTGATTGATTTTCTTATCGGTATCAAAATGAGGCTGACCGCTGAGAGTGCTGTTACCCAAACAGATGCTGATACCGATTGTAAATGATTTGTCTTTAAAGTACCGTCCAATCAGATTTATTCCGCGGGCCGGCTCCAGAATTATGCCGGCGCTCCAGAGTGCATCGGAGATATTTTGATATCGCACAAGACCGGCATCGGCAAATAATGTTACTCCAGACGTCCCCAACGGTCTGAAGCCAATGTCACCAAATCCCTCACCCCACCGGCTTTCCAAAGATTTGGTATAAAGTAATCCAATTGATAAAAACTTGTTTGATTGGAAAATTCCGCCTAATGTTAAAAGTCTTTCATAGCCTCTGTCCGTATCATTGCCGCTACTCCATGAATAGCCGATACCAAGGCCTTCTGATCTTTTCCCAAAACCTAAGGACAGATAATAATCATTGGAATATCTTTCACCCGGGCTCCGATGTATTAGACCGAAACCGATCCCCGGCAGAGCACCGACCACCGACCAGTCCTGTAAACTCCATCTTCCGGTATGTTCAATAGTCCAGTTTAGTCTATATTCCGGGTTTTTTAAAAAGCGCAGGTTGGCTGGATTGGCCATCCCGAGTGCGCCCTCCTGAAAAACCGATGGTGAGGCATTTAAAAAATCAAATCGTTCATAAAACGACTGTGTTTGTCCATTGGCGAATGTCCCAATTAATAACAATAGTACACTTTGAATGGCTATCTGAAATTTCTTCATAAACTCTCCCAATCCGCAATAATAGATACGGGTAAATATGGCTATGTTAAAGCGTTAAGGCAAGCAGATAAAATATGTCGATTGACGGCGGGTGAACTGTTATGTATATTGGCTCGCCAAATCGGTTATATGGATTGGAAAGATGAATAAAGGAATTCAAAAAATATTTTCAGAAGTTCCTCAACGGTATGAACTGATTAATCACGTGCTGACATTTGGCGCCGACATTTATTGCCGACGAAAAGCGGCCGATCTGGCTGTAAAAAATGGCGGGATAGTCTGGTTGGATATTTGCAGCGGGACCGGCGAAACGGCCGTGAATCTAATAAAACGTGCCGGAAAGAAAACTACCGTGATTGCGGCCGATTTTTCATTGCCGATGCTTAATATAGCCCGCCAAAAACCGGGAGCCGATAAGATTAATTTTGTCCTGACTGACGCCCGTAACCTACCGTTTGCCAATAATTCGGTTGATTTGATTACAATCTCATTTGCTACTCGTAATCTAAATACCAACAGAGACGTCTTGATAAAAACATTTTCCGAATTTAAGAGGGTTCTTAAATCGACCGGGCGGTTTGTTAATCTTGAAACAAGCCAGCCGCCGAATAAATTCTTTCAAAAACTGATGCATCTGTTTGTCGCCTTAACCGTTAAAAAAATCGGTACGGCACTGTCCGGATCAAGGTCAGGTTACTCTTATCTGTCCCACACCATCCCAAGATTTTACAACGCTAAGGAATTATCCAAAATCTTAGACGAGGCTGGATTTTCAAAGGTTACATATAAAAGGCTTTTTATGGGCATTATGGCGATTCATAAGGCTGAGCTGTAATAGAAAGATGTTCAATCAGTTATTTGGAAAAATATACTCGAAATGTTGAAAAACTCCGCAACCCCTCTTGCTTTTTTACGTATTTTTCATTTATTAGGCTGCGATATGCAGGAACTAAAAAAGATTAATATAAAAAAGTAAGAAGGAACTTATGAATTCCAAAAAACTTACACGTGCCTTTCTTATGCTTGCTTTGGCGGCTATGGTCGTTATGACTTTTGGCATATCTGCTTTGGCGCAGGTAAAAGAGGCTCCCACCCGCGATCAGATTGAAGAGAAAGACAAATGGGATCTGACCGATCTTTTCCCGACCGATGAGGATTGGGACAAAACCTATGCTGAAGTCAGCGAGTCCATTAAAAGTTTTGAGAATTATAAAGGCAAACTGGCAACCTCGCCGGAACTGATGGCCGAATGCCTTGAACTTAGCGATTCTCTGGGCAATGTTGTGCATCGACTCTGGGTCTATTCGGGATTAAAAAGCGACGAAGATACCAGGGAAAGTAAATATCAGGAAATGCTTCAGCGGGTTTCGGTAATTCGCGCCGGATACGGACAGGCAGTATCTTTTATTCAACCGGAACTGTTGAGTATAGATGAAGAAATTCTTCAGAAATACATGGATGAAAATAAGCGGATGGATCATTATCGCCATTATATAAATGATCTGCTTCGTCAGAAAGAGTATGTTTTATCCCCGGAAGTTGAAGATATTCTGGCTCAGATGGCCGTCGTTACGCGCGGACCGCGTCAGATTTTCAATATGATTGACAACGCCGATATTAGCTTTGGAAACGTTATTGATGAAGACGGGAATGAAGTAGAATTAACCCGTCAGCGGTATTCGATGCTTCTCGAATCCCAGGATCGGGAAGTTCGCAGGAATGCCAGCGAAACCTATGAATTCAAATATCTTGATTATAAAAACACGCTGGGAGCATGTATGGCAGCTTCAATCAATAAAGATTGGACCCTGGCTAGTATGCGCGGTTACAACTCATGTCTTGAAAGTCGTCTTGATGGAGACAATATCCCCACTTCGGTATTTCACAATCTGATTGGAACGGTAAATGAAAATATCGGTGTCTATAATAAATATGTCACGTTGAGAAAGAAGTTCCTCGGTGTTGATACCTTATACAAATATGATATGTATGTTCCCTTTGTGAGCGAATCAAATATGGAGTTTACCTACGAAGAAGCCAAAGAGATGATTCTTGAGGGTTTGTCACCGCTTGGAAAGGAATATATCGACAATCTGAAAATGGCTTTCAATTCCCGATGGATTGATGTTTATGAAACTCAGGGAAAAAGTTCCGGTGCTTACAACTGGTTTAATTACTCGGTGCATCCCTTCCTGTTACTCAATTTTATCGGTACCCTTAATAATGTATTCACCATCGCGCATGAATTGGGGCACGCCATGCATACCGTTTATACCAACAAAAACGAATCGGTTACCTATGCCGGCCATAGCGTTTTCTGTGCCGAGATTGCATCGACCTGTAACGAAGCTATTCTGATGAAATATCTGCTTAATAAAATCACTGATCGTGAGGATAGACTGTATCTTCTAAATCATTATATCCAGAAGATATCCGGGACGTTTTTCACCCAGACAATGTTTTCGGAATTTGAACTGAAGGCTCATGAGGTTGTCGAATCAGGCGGAGCGCTTTCGGCCGAAAAGATGATTGAGATATATCGCGAAATATACGAAAGGCATATGGGTCCCGATTTTGTTCTCGAAGAAAATAAGGACCTTGGATGCTTGAGAATCAGTCATTTTTATCGTCAGTATTATACCTATACTTATGCCACCGGTTATTCCGCCGCTCAATTGATGGCCACCAAAATTATAAATGGTGAGAAAGGCGCTCTTGAGGCACACCGCAAGTTTCTCGAAACCGGAACCTCCAAATATCCTATGGATATTCTTATGGATGCCGGGATTGATATGAACAGCAAAGAACCGATGGAAAATGTTATAAGAATTTTCTCGGAACTGATTGATGAGTTTGAACAGCTTCTCCTTCAGGAAGGCTAAGTTGTTGATTCTATTGTAGTTTACAAACCGGATATGGCTGAATAAGCGGTATCCGGTTTTTTTAAAGGCAATTCTGGACAAATCAAAATCTATTTATTATATATAGCCCCCAAACAGGTAAACTTAAAAGGAGATGCTATGATTCTAAGATTACTATTGGCTTTGATGTTACTGGCCGGTGTGGCCGGTTGTCAGAGCGATGACACCAGCAAAACGGAAACGGCTACAACCGAAACCGCGGCGACCGAAAAAGCCGCGACCGAAGGTGGCGAAACTACGGAAGGAACTGCTGTGGACGAAAACGAAGTCACGACCGAATCGGGTTTGAAGTATGTTGACTACACTGTCGGCGACGGCGCCTCACCCAAAGAAGGCGATACGGTGACAGTTCATTACTCGGGCTTTTTGACCGACGGCACCAAATTTGACAGCTCGGTTGATCGCGGTCAGCCCTTCCAGTTCAAAATCGGCGTTGGCCAGGTTATCAAGGGCTGGGATGAAGGTGTCATGTCGATGGCCATCGGCGGCAAACGGAAACTGATTATCCCGCCGGAACTCGGTTATGGTGCTCGCGGGGCCGGTGGCGTAATTCCGCCGAATGCTACTTTGCTTTTTGACGTTGAACTGCTTGGTATCAATTAGATTCCACAACAAAACGTCATCCCCGCGAAGGCGGGGATCCACCTTTTGAAAATAGTGAAAGATAGCCCAAAAATCATTTGACATATCGGGACGGTTTTATATTTTATGCTGTCCTCAGAAAAGATTTTGGGGGTGTAGCTCAGTGGTAGAGCATCTGCCTTTTAAGCAGGTGGTCGATGGTTCGATCCCATCCACCCTCATTTGAAATGCGCCATTAGCTCAGTTGGTAGAGCAGCTGACTCTTAATCAGCGGGTCCCAGGTTCGAGCCCTGGATGGCGTATTTTTTTTGTGCCCAATATTCAAATATTTGAAATTAAAAAAGTTAAAATCGATTTGAAATTGATGGGCAAAACAGCAGATTGTGAGTATTTGCATCTATTCAATATATTTGTTAAATTAGAATTAAACTCTTAAGGCTTGATTGACCATTTTATGGACGGATTGGAACATTTGGAAAATGATTATGAGCTTGGGCAGTTCTTAGTAGCTACACTTATTAGTTTTGCTACCCAAGACAAAGGCGGAGGAACACCAGATCAATATGTCATGCTAAGGCACCACTTCTTGAACAATCCCGACACCAAGAAGCTGGTACCCGATTGGATTAGGGTTAATCGCACTCAGCCTCAGTTCTGGAATTTTATCAAATACAAATTCAGCACTTATAGAGAAAGAAGAGATTTCGTATGGGAGGAGTTGAGCCCATTATTAGATTACTGCGAGTCCAATAGAAAATTCCCCGCTCAAAAGTCAATTAGCGAGGTGATACAGAAATTCGATGAGACCGGCATAAACAAAGCTTGGCGAAAGGCATTAGAGAGGAAATCCACTGATCCAGAGGGTGCGATAACATTATCAAGGTCAATCCTTGAGAGTGTTTGTAAACATATATTAGATGATAAAAGTATTGAGTATAATTCCAAAAATATTGAATTACATGATCTCTACAAATTGACGGCAGAATCGTTGAATCTGTCACCGTCGCAACATACAGAGAGAATTTTCAAACAAATCTTAGGTGGTTGTTCTGCAGTAATAAATGGTCTGGGGCAACTTCGAAACAAATTAGGCGATTCGCATGGCCAAGGAAAAAAGCCAATTAACCGGCGCATCGTCATGCTAAGCTCGCCGTCAATCTAACAGGGTCAATGGCTCTTTTTCTAATAGAAACTCATAATGCAGGCACTAAATAAGTGAACGGGTGATCCACACTTTGGTGGCTGTTTCTTGACACAATCACGGGTGGCCCGCAGCTTGCTGTGGGATAATTAATTAGAAAGCTCCTTTCAGAAACTCTTTCCCCACTTTCCCCACCAAATCATAGTTAAATCCTATTCTCACCTCTTTGTGAATTGTTTATTGGTGTGATTCCAAAAGAGAGGAAAATCGGCAAGACTTCGAAAAACTTTTTATATGCAAAACGAACCCATTTTCCCGTAAGGCCATTATAGGGAAGAGGTTATAAGGAATTTTCAGGGTCATTTAAGACTCTCGATACAAATTTTAGTAGTAAAATTGTCAAAACAATTTCTCTTGGCTTCGGCTTTTGGGGAAAATATCCATTTGATTTTAAAAGAGGACTAATATAGTCCACTATTCAATCAATTGCTTCGTATTACTATTATCTTAGTAAACAAATATTGGGTACATAATAATTTGACCAAATGTGCCGCCATAATTTTTTAAGGAGTATCTGATGAGCGAAACTCAAATCATCAATGGAAGGGGAGTTTCAACCAAGGTAAGTAAGGCAGAATTAGAAAAATTTGAATCATCATTCAGGGGAAATCTGCTTCGACCGGGAAACGACGGCTATGATGAGGCTCGAACCATCTGGAACGCCATGATCGATCGAAAACCGGCCATTATAGCCCAATGCGCCGGTGTGGCCGATGTTATTCAAGCGGTGAATTTCGCCCGCGAACATGAACTCTTGACAGCCATCCGCAGTATTGGACATAATATTGCCGGAAATGCAATCTGCGATGACGGTCTGGTAATTGATTTATCGCAGATGCGTTCAATGAGGATTGATCCGGTTGCCAAACGGGCCCATGTTGAACCGGGCGTTACTCTGGGCGATTTCGATTTTGAGGCGCAGGCCTTTGGATTTGTTACACCGCTTGGTATCAATTCAACCACCGGTGTTGCCGGCCTGACGCTTGGCGGCGGATTCGGCTGGCTTTCCCGCAAGTATGGTATGACAGTCGATAATCTGGTGGAAGCTGATGTAGTCACGGCTAACGGGAAATTCCTGCGCGCCTCCGAAAATGAAAACCCCGATCTTTTCTGGGCGATTCGCGGCGGCGGCGGAAATTTTGGCGTTGTCACCCGTTTTGAATTTAAGCTTCATGCGATGGAAAATGAGCGGTTTTGCGGACTGATGGTTTTCTCGCTTTCCGAAGCATCATCAATACTGAAACAGTACCGTGAGTTTGTTGCCGGATTGGGCGATGATACCAGCGTCTGGGTAGTGCTTCGCGAAGCACCGCCATTACCGTTTCTGCCGAAAGAGGTTCATGGAACCAAGGTATTAGTATTGGCGATGTTTCATGCCGGAGATCCGGTCGAGGGTGAAGCGATTCTTGACCCTTTGCGAAGTTTTGGCACCTTGCTGGGCGAGCATGTTGGCTCGGTTCCATTTACAGCCTGGCAGGCCGCCTTTGATCCTCTGCTGACGCCCGGAGCAAGAAATTACTGGAAATCACATAATTTTACCGAGTTAAACGATGAAACAATCGAAATTGCAGTCAGCTTTGCCGCATCCAGTAAATCGCCCCACAGCGAAATCTTTTTCGCTCAACTCGGTGGCGCCGTTAATAGAGTTGCGCCCGATGCCACCGCGTATCCGCACCGCGATGCCAACTTTGTTCTGAACGTGCACGGCCGCTGGGAAGATGCCGGCGATGATAAAAAATGTATCAAATGGGCTCGCGATTTCTTCAAAGAAACAGCACCTCACGCCACCGGTGGAGTTTATATCAACTTTATGACCGAAGATGAAACCGATCGGGTCGGCGCCGCATATGGTCCGGGTTATGATCGTCTGTTGAAGGCCAAAAAGAAATATGATCCCGACAATCTGTTTCGCCTGAATCAGAATATCGATCCCAATAAATAGGGAGCGACTTTACATAGTAGAGGTAGATCGAAAGTCCTTTTTCTGGATTTCGATTTACCCGCTGATGTATTATGGGGTAAGGTACGCCTTATCGAATCGGTGGAGGTTTTCTTTTTGTTCGTTTGACTAATCATATTCATAAATGTTATAAACATTATTATTGCCGTAATACGAACAAACATTGTTTACCTCCGCTTAAGATATATCAGATTATAATCGATTAATCACGCTTACAGCATTTTATCATACTGGCGTAACCGCTATCCGGACCGGATTGAAAATACCATATATCGCTGAAATTTTTATATGATGTAGTACTGCAAAATCCCCGGGCCTTCGGAATATTAGTCATTTCATTTGCATTAAAATCACCAAAATCACCATTTTTGGCAAAAAACAATTTGCAGGATTCGTCATAGCCGTACCAATCTGACCAATCGTAACTATTAGCATTTCCCCGGCCATATGGTGATACTGTGTTACAGCTTGAATGTATGAATATTACTGACAACAGAGTTAAATAAAGAATCGAATACTTAAATAGTTTCATGATAACCTCCATTAAAAATTGTCTGTCCCTGATAAATCCAACTATATTCCTTTAATAACTGCAGCATTCGACCATATAGGCATAGCCGCTGTCCGGGCCGGATTCGTTATAGACTGTTTTCCTGAATGATTTCCAAGCTGTGATCCTGCAGAATTCCGCGGCGGCAGAATCATTTGAAATCGCCTGTGCCTTGAAATCTCCATACATGGCAAAAAACTTCCTGCAGCTTTTTGGATTGTCCGGCTCCACATAGCTTCCACCAGAACGATGTCCGGTCCAATCCACATCCGCGAAACCCAAAATATTACATCCAGCAACAGAAAGAATCATTGACATAATCGCTAAAAAAAGAATCGAATTTTTAAATAGTCTCATAATAACCTCCTGATATTTATTAACATAGAATAGCAACCCTGATGCCAAAAATAACAAATGTGATATATCGTTGTATTACATCGGATTGGAATAAGAAGGGTGATTTAATTGAATGGATAGACAGTTTGCGAAGTGGATATTAAATAATTAAATTATCTTGAAGATAAGCAGTTCAAATATTATAAAAGAGCAGAACTTAATAATTTAATTATCAGGAGAATTATAATGCAAAAATTTACCCTTGATAAATTGCCGAAAAAGGTATTGGCTAAAATTGATGTGCAAACTGCTTTTATGGCCTCGCGGTGTATCATCGCCGCCGAGCAGTTAAAACTTTTCAGAAAACTTGAGGGTAAAGAATTAACCGCCGCTGCCATAGGGCGATTAACTGGAATTAAGGGTTGGCGGCAAAAAGTGTTTTTGGCGGCATTGATGTCATTAGGTCTATTAAATAAAAGGGGTGAGCTCTACCGAAATTCTGCTCTGACCAAAAAATATTTTATTAAAAAACGGTCAAAATACTGGACCGAAATTTATTCGGGGGAATGCAAAGAAGAGTTTAGGGCTTTTTCGGTTCTTGATCAAATGCTTACCACCGGCCGCAGTTATGAAGATATTTTGGGTTTTAAACGAAAAGGTTATATAGATCAATTAGAAACCGACAGTCGCTGGGCCAAAGGTTTTACCAATATGCTTTATCATTTGCACCAGCCGGTGGCACAAGTATTGGCGGAAAACGTAAATCTTGGTAAATATAATAAAATTCTGGATGTTGGCGGTGGTTCAGGCGTGATGTCTATAGGGCTGGCCAAAAAATTCTCTCATATTACAGCGACAGTTTTGGATATTAAAAATGTCTGTCGGGCCGCAGATAAAATTATTAAACAGCAAGGTTTTTCCAGACGAATAAAAACGCAAATCGGCGACATGAATAAGAGCCTGCCTCGGGGCTATGATGTTATTATGTTCTGCGATTCAGATTTTGGTAAGAAACTATTAAGCAAGGCATATAAGATTTTGCCGGCCGGCGGTCTATTGATATATGTGGATTATTTATCATCGGAAGATCTGACCGAGCCTTTTATTCGTCTAATGTGGCAGCTTCGATCTAATCAATTTTGGCTTGTCACAAGACAGGAGGTAAAACAAATGGTACAAAAGGCAGGTTTTAAAAATGTCAAAATGAAAAATATCGGTGATGAATCGACGATGATTACCGGACAAAAGTAAACCGGAAATGAGACTAAATTGGTAAATTCGTTTGTTATGGCGTCGTTGCCGATGCCTGAACCGGGGATGTAACCAGAGATGGAATAGAGCATGTTAAAAATACACCTGCTGGTCGATTTTGATGTTGACTGGATTCAACTACTGAAAACCGAATTGGATTCCAATATTCAACTAACTTACGGTAAATCAAATGACGCCGTATATGATAGCGAAATTATTATATCCGGACTTCCCAAAGAAGAATATTTTAAGCGCAACAAAAAGATACATACGCTGGTTATTCCGTGGGCAGGATTGCCGAAACAGACGCGAGAGTTGATGCTTCAATTTCCTGAAATTAAAATTTATAATATTCATCATAATGCTATTCCGACCGCTGAGACTGCATTTAGTATGATGCTAACTGTTGCCAAAGATATAATTTCGATTGATCGGAACTTCCGCACTTTTGACTGGCGACCACGCTATACGGATAGTAATGCACTGACTCTTTCCGGCAAGACAGTTTTAATCTTGGGTTATGGTGCCATTGGGAAACTAATTGGAAAATATTGCGCCGGTATCGGTATGAAAATATTGGCCACAAAACGAAATGCCGCTAATTCCAATAAAAAAATTGTCGAAATTTATGCTCCAGATAAATTATATGAATTATTGACGAAGGCTAATGTTTTGTTTATTTGTGCGCCATTAACACCGGAGACTGAGGGTTTGATTGGCGAGAAAGAATTATCGTTGTTGCCCGATAATGCAATTTTGATAAATATTGCCCGGGGATTAATCGTTGATGAAACGGCGCTATACAACGAATTAAAAAGTAAACGAATAAGAGCCGGGCTGGATGTATGGTACAATTATCCAAAAGATAAATCAGAGCGGGATAGCACAGAGCCGTCGAAATATCCATTTCATGAACTTGATAATGTTGTTGTTACTCCGCATCTGGCCGGGCATTGTAAAGAGATCGAGACAATGCGGATAAATGAACTGGCGAAACTTCTAAATAAACTCAGTCGCGGCGAGAAAATCGATACTATAGTTGACCGGAAAATCGGGTACTGATATTTATTCTAGCCGCTTTTCTGAATTTCGCCCTTCCCTAATCAAACGTACCAAGCCTAAGTATAATATACAATATCGTAAAAATCAGGAGGAGAAAATGCATAACGAGAATAAAAGTTGGATTCGCAATCTTTTTAAAATTAAAAATGTCCCGCCAGCGGAATTCTGTCGGTTCAGCGACACCATCCATTAGTGAAGGTCTATGCAATCCCAAGTACTCCTCAAGCCTGAAAATAAACTTAAACTTTTGAATCTGGACTTTCCTGTGGTGAATTGTAACTGCTATTCCAAAAATCGCTGCAATAATCATTACACCGCCCAGTGGAATCAAAATCCATGGATTATTCAATCTAATGTCCGCTGCAATAACCGCCAAGAATAAGGCCGCCTCTACTTGTAGCGTTTTCCAAGTCTGCGTTCTGGTCTGTATATGATCTTGCCATGAATCTGCAATTGTTGGCGAATTGTTTCTTCAAAAGGATTATCGACATCTGTTTTGCCTGTCATACTCCTTATTCCCTTCTAATCTTATCATTTTATCAAATTCCATCTAAAAAGCATTTAATAAAAGAGGTCGAAACGGCTTTTTCTCTTTTCGATCTATCGTGGCTATTTTATAATTCCATAATTTGTTTGATAATCGTTTCATCATCCGGCAATAAATCAGCTTTTACCAATCTGGGTACAAGCTCCCGCCAGGATTCATCAGCTTCGAAAACTTCTTTGAAAATCGGCAGAGCCAAATCAAGTTGTCCTACTTCAACTAATGTGGCCGCCTGCCAGAAAAGTATTTCCATATTACTGGGTGCCAGTTCGGCCGCCTTGGAATAAGCAATATTGGCCTCATCGAATTTTTTCTCGGTGATTAAAACGTCGCCCTCATTCATATAATTATAAGCGCGGGTGACGTTCAAGAGCCGCCGGAGTTCCGGAAGCGGTTCGGGTGAGTCGTCAACCCTGATATCGACAATATTATCGATCCAGCTCATCCCGGTCGGTTCACCGGAAACAACCATCATCGCCGCCGACTGTTTCCCGCGGATATCGCCGCCCTCGGCCTCGGCCGCTTCGAGCGCAGTCATCATTCTTTCGGCCAGATCACCCTCGGAATTTTCAAACGCCTCAGCCATCGCCGACCAGACGGTGTTGTTGCGCATAAGATTGGCCTGTACCGAATAATTTTTGCCAATATGATGCCCGGCCTCGGCGATACATTTATCCCCGGTGTGGGTTGATATCACACCGTTTTTGTCGATTATCGCGACCTGCCGGACATTATTATCCGGGTCGGAAACAAGCAGTCCCTCCAGTGCCTGTTTGGCAGATTTGCCGTTTTTCATCATCTCCAGACCGAGGGGGCCATAGGTGAAATCAACCAATGACTGGGTCGCCACCGCGCCGACACCCGGTTCCAGCCAAATAACATCGGCAACTTTAAACCAGTGCGACTGGACCGCCGCTCCGAACTGACCGGTGGTCGAATCATAAGCGACAATTGAGTAAGTATTAACCGGCCGGATAGGACGCACTTCGTCATTCCTTTCAGATAAAACCGCGGACGCCAAAATGACGATTATAATTGTTGTGAGAATTAGTTTTTTCATGGTAGAATCCTTTCATTAGCTTGAAGGAAGATTTAATTCAACTTCTACTGCCTGTAAAATTTAATCTGTCCAAAAAAATATATCTATATAAAAATTTATGTAAGTGATTAAGGCCGGGTCGGTTTGAAAATGATTGGTCGGGGAATAGATTTGAACATCTATCGTCCAAATAAGATTAAGCAAACATATTTGATATTATGGACGTATATAGTCCATGATACTGGAACACTTTTTATTGGAATTATTTTCAATTTATCCAAAATATTTAATACGGAAATATAAAACGAAAGAGATGTTATCAAAAACATCTCTTTACTTAAACCTGTGATAGGAGATAGAATAATGAAATTAAAAAAAGAAGAGATTCCGGTCGCGCTGGAGTTACCGGTTGCGACATTTCGGGTAGCCGAATGGGATGAAACCGCGGTTGCATTTGTAACGTTAAAAGCCGGTGCCGATGCCACTCCGCTATTGGAAGGCCTTAAGGATGATAAATGCCAGTGTCCGCATTGGGGTTATATGCTTGAAGGTGCCATTCACGTTAAATACAAAGACGGCAAAGAAGAGGTTTGTAAAGCCGGTGAGATGTTTTATTGGCCGGCGGGGCACACTGTTTGGGTGGAGGAAGACACATCTTTTGTTGAGTTTAGTCCCAAAAAGGAACTGAAACATGTTTATGACCATATCGGTGATAAAGTAGCCGCGGCCGTAAAATAATCTTGATCCAATGAAAAGGCCCTCGCATTTGCGGGGGCTTTTTAAATTGCTGCCCACTATTACTTTGTATTCTGTTTCTCGCGCTGTTCTGCGATTACCTCGTCACTAAGCTCTTTGGGAAGAGGAAGATAATTCAGAAATTCCATCGAGAAACTCGCCCGGCCACTGGAAAGCGTTCGCAAAGTTGAAGCATAACCGAACATCTCTTTCAGCGGCACCTGCCCATTAAGTTTCTGTGAACCGGCGCGGAAACGCCGCAGGCGTTCGATTTTGCCGCGTCGCCGGTTGATATCGGATATAATATCGCCCATATATTCATCCGGCGTATTGATCTCAATCTTCATCACCGGTTCCAAAAGCAGAGGTTTTGTTTTATGAATAATTTCTTTAAGCGCCTGCACCGTACAATTTCGAAAAGCCATTTCGCTGGAGTCAACCTCATGCGATGAACCATCGATCAGCACAAATTTCATGTCAACCATTGGAAATCCGGCCAGAAGACCGGTTTCAGCGGTCTTCAGGAATCCTTTTAATACACCGGGAATATATTCCTTTGGGATATGCCCGCCGACAACACGATTCACAAATTCGACACCCTCGCCCGGATTCGGCTCCAGACGAAATTCGATATGAGCGTATTGTCCTTTACCGCCGGTTTGTTTTTTATATTTGTAATTGTGATGGCACTCGGATGTAATCGTTTCCCGAAACGCCACCGCCGGTTTGCCGACTTTAACATCAACTTTATGTTCCGTTTTGAGTCGATCAATGATTACCTCGAGATGCAGCTCACCCATTCCGGATATAATTGTCTCTTCGGTTTCTTCGTCAAATTTGGCCGTGAACGACGGATCTTCAAGAGAAATTTTATTCAGCGCCATACCCAATTTATCACGATCTTTTTTCACTTCCGGCTCAACGCGTAAATCGAGGACCGTTTCGGGATAATGAATATCTTCAAGCAGTATCGGATGTTCCTCGGCACACAGCGTATCGCCGGTGGTGGTCGATTTCATTCCAATCAGCGCCGCGATATCTCCCGCTTTTATCTCGGTTAATTCCTGACGGTCGCCGGCATGGATGCGCATTATCCGCCCGACCCGCTCCCGTTTATCCTGTGTTGAATTGTACACATAACTTCCGGCCTTGAGCTCGCCGGAATAAACCCGGATAAATGTCTGTTGACCGACATAAGGGTCGTTTATTATTTTAAAGGCAAGCGCCGAAAACGGGGGTTTTGTTGACGGACGGCGGGTGAGGGTTATCTCGGAATCATAAACATCGAGTCCGCTAATAACACCTCGATCAATCGGTGACGGCAGATAATTGACAACGGCGTCAAGCAGAAGCTGTATCCCTTTATTTTTGAACGCCGCTCCGCAAAAAACCGGAGTGATAAAAATCCCCAATACAGCCGTACGGGCGGCCGTTATAATATCATCAACCGAAATTTCTTTCTCATTGAGATATTTCTCCATCAAATTATCATCATAATCGGCCAGCGTCGAAATCATGCTTTCGTGCAGTTCCTTCGCTTTTGGAAGAAGCTCTTTGGGGATTTCTTTTTCAACCCGCTGGAGTTTATCATAATAGGTCGCCTTCATCGCTACCAGATCGATAATACCTTCAAAATTATCCTCCGAACCGATCGGCATCTGAAACGGCACCGCGTTGGCACCAAGCATTTTATTCATCATCTCAACCGTATGAAACATATCCGCCCCGGGGCGGTCCATCTTGTTGATAAAAGCAATTCGCGGGACTTTGTACCGGTCGGCCTGATGCCAGACCGTTTCGCTTTGCGGTTCCACCCCGCCGACGGCGCAAAAAACCATGACGATACCATCAAGCACCCGCAGCGACCGTTCCACTTCGAGAGTGAAATCGATATGTCCGGGGGTATCAATAATATTAACCTGATGATTGTTCCAGTCGGTGGTGATAGCGGCTGACGAGATAGTTATCCCCCGTTCCTGCTCCTGTTTCATGAAATCCATCACCGCCTGCCCGTTGTGAACTTCGCCGAGTTGGCGAATCATCCCGGTAAAGAATAAAATTCGTTCGGTGGTGGTCGTCTTGCCGGCGTCAATATGAGCAACGATGCCAATATTTCTAATCTTTCGTATTTTTGCCTGATCCATAATATCAATTCTTTTATTGAATTTGCTTTTTTTGATTTATTGTTGAAATGGACCAGTGAATTAGATCTCCTCTTCTGGGGTCCGGGTATGATAGCTCTTTTACTTCTAACAGGAATTTTTCTAACTATCTCTAAATTCTCATTAAATATAATTGCACCTTT
>CBFCZE010000024.1:0-28350 GCA_965602655.1 uncultured bacterium | reverse complement strand
TGACAAGTTTATTCCAGGCTCGCTTCTTGTCATATAATAAACGGGCTCTTTTAATAGTTTTATACAACTCATCAGAATCGTATTCTTCAAAAACAAAACCCGTTCCCGTCCGAGTAGTCTCATCAAAATCGATAATTGTATCCGCCAGTCCCCCGGTTTTCCGCACAATCGGAACGGTCCCGTATTTCAGACTGTACATTTGATTAAGGCCGCATGGTTCATACCGCGATGGCATTAAAAATATATCAGCTCCCGCTTCAATTTGATGCGCCAGTTTATTATCAAATTCCAAAAAAGGTTTAAAACAATCAGGAAACTGTTTTGACAATTTTTTAAAATAGTCATGATATTCCTTGGTTCCGGTCCCAAGAAGGATAAACTGAAGATCAAGTTTTAAAACTTTTTTCATTATTTCTTTGAGAATATCAAACCCTTTCTGGCTGTCGAGACGGGATATCATGCCTATCAAAGGTTGTTTCTTTTTATATGGTAAACCAGCCAACTTCAGCAAAGCCTGCTTGTTTTTCTTTTTCCCGGATATATTTTTTATCGTGTATTGAGCGGTTATCAGCTTGTCCTTGCCGGGCGACCAGGCTTCATAATCAACACCATTTAATATTCCGTAAAGATCTTTGGAACGATTTTTTAGAACACCCTCAAGCCCCATTCCATATTCATTCGATTTTTGAATCTCTTTGGCATAAGTTGGGGAAACGGTGGTGACAATATCGGCCAGACAGATAGCCGCCTTCATAAGATTGACCCGGCCCCAAAATTCAAAATAAGCTTCCGGAGCAAAATAGCCCGAGTTCAATCCAATATTTTTATATTCCGCAGCTTGGAACTGACCCTGGTAAGCCATATTATGAATGGTAAATATTGAGGCAGTTTTGCCAAAAAATGTGTCATCCTTATATTTGGTTTTCAAAAACGATGGTACAAGCGCCGTCTGCCAGTCGTTGGCATGAACAATATCCGGCGCCCAATTGAGCGCCTTAAAAGTCTCAAGAACAGCCTTGGAGAAAAATAAAAATCGATTCAGATTATCCTTATAATCCTTACCGGTTTTATTATCCCGATACAACTCCGGACGATCGAAAAACTTTTTATTGGCGACAAAATAAACATCCAATCCGGTCGCTTTATCTTTCAAAAGAAATATATCCGCGCCATAGGTCATTTCAGCTATTGGAATTTTTAAACCTTTTTTGACACATTCCAGATTTTGATATTTTTTCAAAACCTGACGATACATCGGCAAAAACAGTCTGGCGGAATGACCGAATTTGGAAAGTAGTCCCGGAAGAAACCCGGAGATATCGGCCAGTCCCCCGGTTTTGGCGTATGGAACCGCTTCCGGAGTAATGAAGGCAATTTTTAACTTTTTCATTTTACTTTGGACGCAGCTTGAGCACCAAACATTTTCTCGGCCTGCGTCGGATCGACATCTCTCATAAATTCAGCCGAATCTTCCGGCCGCGTTGGATTAATATAAAATCCCGAACCCCACTCAAATCCGGCCACACTGGTTATTCTTGGAATAATTTCAATATGCCAGTGATAAATTTCATTATATTCGCTGCCAACCGGAGCCGAGTGTATGATAAAATTAAAAGCCGGATTATTCAGGGAAACTCTTATTCTATTCAGCGAATCTTTTAAGGCTTCGGCCAGGTATTGATAAGAATCGATACCAATATCAACCAGATGCGATGAGTGTTGTTTGGGAACCAGCCAAACTTCAAACGGAAATCTTGAGGCATATGGTACATAGGAAATAAAATCACCATAGTCATAGACAATTCTTTCATTCTCGCTTAATTCCTGCCTTATAATGTCACAGAATATACATCTTTCTTTAAAGTCATAATATTTCCGAGCGCCGTTTATTTCTTCAATCACTCTTTGCGGGATAATCGGTGTTGCGATAAGCTGGCTGTGACTATGCTCCAGCGATGCCCCGGCCGCCTCACCATGATTTTTAAATATGAGGATATACTTAAAACGATGATCCTTCTGAAGATCAAGCGTCCGATCACGAAATGCCCACAAAACATTTTTTACTTCATCGACTGAAAGTTCGGCCAGATCGCGGGCATGATCCGACGTTTCAATAATAACCTCATGCGCCCCGATTCCATCCATTTTATCATAGATACCTTTTGGTTCTCGACTTAATGAACCCTCAATTGTCAGAGCCGGATATTTATTCGATATCACCCGCAAAAACCAGCCCTTTTTATTTGGTTGAGACTGATCACTCCGATATGCCAGAACTTCCGGCGGAGTACTGCTTTCATTGCCGGGACAGAATGGGCAAAGGTGCGGTCTCTCCTTTCTGGGTATATTGCCGAAACTGCTGGGGCGTTTGCCTCTTACCGTTGAAATTATCACCCACCGACCGCTTATCGGATCTCTGCGAAGTTCAGACACTAAATTCTCCCCTGAACAATTTTAGTTATATTATTCTATCTATCGGCATATCAATAAACGACTGCATATTCAATCTTATCCGCCTTTGTTTTCGCGGTTCAATCGATCCCTGAAAACTCCTTCCAGATTATCTTTTAAAGGCTGACTCAGCTCAATATTGCGGCGTGCCATACTTTTTTCGATTGTTTCCAGTGCCTTTGGAATTTTATATTCATGTTTTCTGCCAGCGGCATACCATGTAAATGATGGAATCTCTTTTTCGGCCACCAGACCGTTACCAAGAATATTGCAGGCGATACCGATATTAATTCCGGTATTAAACAAGGTCCCGATAGCAGTTTTGGTAAAATCCCCAATAAACGAGCCAACCTTTAATTGACCGGTGTCAATTATCTCACCATTAATAGAAACCTTAACATTTTTATAATCGTTTCTAAGATCGGAATTGGTCGTCATGGCGCCAAAATTGACCCATTGGCCAACATAAGCATGTCCCAAAAATCCGGCATGATATTTATTGCTATATCCTTGAATCACAGTTTTCTCAACTTCTCCCCCGACTCGACAGACCGGCCCGATAGAGCATTCAGTAATTTTACCGCCCACCAGCCGTGATTTCGGCCCGACATAAACCGGCCCAATTAAATAAGTATGCGGTTCGATAAATACCTGACTGTCGATGTAGATGGGACCGTCCGAACCATTCAATACGGTCCCGGGTAGAATCCGGGCGTCACTCGAAATTATTATATTCTCACCATTAATAAATACAACACCGGGGAACGCCATCGAAATATCTTTACCGGAACCGGTAATAAATGACTCCGAAATCTCCGGATTCTTTTTTATATATGAAATATCTTCACCAATAGCCCGACCTATATCATTAACCAAATCCCAGAGAAAATCATAAAAATCAATCTCTATCTCCATCACCTCGGCACGATTTTTTAGTTTGCCAATTAAATCATCAAAAGTCATTTTTTTCAAAAGGTCTACCTCATCGGCCGATAAGCCGCCAAAGATTTTGGCGCCAATCAGTTCACCCTTTGATAATACCAATACGTCCACATCGGCCTTTTGCAGTGCCATAAATAGATTTGGATCAGCTTTGAGCCGGCCGTTGATCAATATCGTTTCAACGGTATTAGAGAAATCAGTTCTGTTGACCGGATAGGTTGTCTGTTCTGATATTAAACCGCACAGTTTTTCACGACAAAACAGATTTGTATTATGTTCGGCAAAATTGTCCGAAATTGTTTCGTACAGATATCTTATACCCGGCCTGAGAAAATAGACAGGCCGTAATAATGTTAGCGGATAAAAATTGCTATATTGATTATCCTCAAAAATAAACAATTTTTTTGCTTCTTTTGGCATAATAAAAATCCTTGAGATAAAATTATTTATCCAATATTAACCGATCTAAAAAACCGATTTCCTTTCGATACCAGATAATATAGCAGTGGCAATCCCAAACCGTAACAGGCAACTATCTGACCGACACCAACCATTTGCACTACAAATAGGTAAGACATATCGGTTATCAGTGATAAATAAATGGCAACGCCAAGAGCATTGATTATAACCGGCGGAAAAGGCGCCATGATTAGAGATATTTTTCGTGATCTGATTTTTGATGTCAAATAAGTCAAATACCCGGCCAGCAACGTAAACAGAGAGCCAAAAATAATATCGGGAAGACCATTACCCCCAAAAATGTTTGCCACCAGACAGCCGACAAACAGACCAATCATGGCAATCGGATAAACAAACGGCAATATTGTCAGAGCTTCGGCCACTCGAATCTGATAAACGCCGTAACTAATAGGCGCCAGGCTGATTGTTAAAACAGCATACAGAGCGGCAATTATTCCTGCAAATGCAATATCTCGCGCACCCCATTTATTCATAACTACTTAAGAAAAACGGGAAAGGCGCTGTGTCAACCAAAATATTTGATTAAAAATAATCTGTTTTTAGACTTCGTCCATCATATTAGAGGCCATCCGTACCGAATCAAGATTCTCAATATCTTTCAGCTATATATTATGAACCGTTCCTTCATCCCCTTGACTTAGAATAGTTGCTCCCAAAATCACTTTTAAATTAATTATGCGAGCAGCAGATTCACATCCTTGTTAGACCCTATTATGCGCCTGAATTTAAATAATAGAATAACAAACCCCTCAAGCTATAGCAGTCTGCTGCCGCCCCCAAATCGTCTTTGCGATGTCTATTTATAGTTTTTTAGAATATTACCCGCCCTTTTTTGAACCTCTTTTTTTAGACTATCAGGTTCGATTACAGTAATATCGCCCCCAAAACCAAGCAACCAGCGACATATCTCTTCGGTCCCGCTTACGGTTACCCGGTACTCTATTTTATTATCATCAATTTTGATAATTTCTTCACTGGGATGATGTTTCCCCATTTGAACAATCCGGGCCGCTTTACCGGTCATTAAGACACGAACATTAACGGACTCACCTGCATAAACTCCCCAACTGTCTTTGAAATATGCTTTCGGATCAACATCTTTCCTCGGTTTAAAAAGCTTATCGGTTAAGGACACCTTTAATACCCTATCAACTCGAAAAGTCCTCATTTCTCGACGATGATGACAGTAACCGACAAAATAGAAAGCACGCTCGATAAATATCATAAAATAAGGTTCTATCTCACGATCCGAAATCCCACTCTCAATAGAATTATATTTAAGCCTTATTATTTTGCTTTCCCGTATCCCCTGTTCAATGGTAGCATAAAACCTATGTTTAATTTTTCCGGTTTCAGGTGATTTAATTTGAATACTGGTCGGACTGGAAGTATATGATTTCTCCTTCCGAACATTCTGAGAAAGGCAGGCTTCGATTTTGGCCTTAATCGATTTTATCTTTTTCGATTCGAGACCGCTTTTATATAATGGTGAAGATTCCAATATCGAGATTAGAGTGAGATATTCATCGATATTGAAATTCAACGGCGGCAGAAAATTGTCGCTGGCATATTTATATCCCCTATCATAGTAAATGGGAACATTTGCCTCGGAAATAGAAATTACATCACGATAAATAGTCCGTTCAGTAACGCCGCATTCGGCGGCAATCATGACCGCATTCAGATTTCTTCGGCTTCTGAGAAGATTTAGAATGAATAGCAATCTGTCATACTTGGCCATTCTCATATAGTAATAGTAAAAAAGGATTTGACCTTTGTCAACCGGTATCAAACCATAGGTGTTGACTCAATCCTATAGTTTCAATATGGGAACAATCCCATACCGAACATGATATCCTGTTGATCGCCATCATGATACCGGTATAAAAAATATTGGCATACTCTTTGCACATTCACTTCCAGAGAAAATAATTCACCTTCATACGGGGGGATAATAATGGACGCAAATGTCAGCAAAACAAAAAAAGGTTCCTCAAGCCCGACTCTAAAAGATTCGGCGCTTATGAACTACGGCTTCAAATTTATAATCGGGGTGACCGTTATCCTGCTTTTCTTGACGGCCGTGCAGTGCAGTCTCAAAAAGCCTGAGTCGCCAACCTGGACTACCAACCTGACCGTACCGATGGTAAATCGGACATATACGATATCAGAAATCATCAATAAAATTGACCAACCAAACCTTTATATTGACAGTACGCTTGACAGTACCGGTGCCGATGGCAATCCGTATTACTCATATACGCCGGTCTTTGCCTATAGCGACACCCTTGATACCATCAGTGTCGACGTAGACCTGACAACTGATGATATCGCACACAGGGCCGCGGAAACATTAGGCGAAATTACAATCTATCCGGATAATCCCAGCCCGGTTGTTATCAATTTGTCGGATTATGTCAGCCTGGTCCTGGAGGCAGTCCCACCTGTCTCGTTTGATGTTACTGATGATGTTCCCGACCTTGGTAAATTTAGTCAGGCTACCATTTCGTCGGGCAGTTTTGATATTATTTTTACCAATGATTTCGGAGTCGATCTCGATACGGTCATCCTGCGGATATACGATAATGTCAATACGGCCTATATTTCAAACGACACCATTCCTGATCCCGGCCTGACTAATGGCGAAACAGACACAATCACAATCGATCTGGCCGGCAAAACCATATCAAACGACCTGGAGCTTCAGATGCATTGCCATACACCGGGATGCGGACCCACTTTTTCGTTGACGGATAAAACATTGAGCTCGGCTGTTGAATTGGATAATGGCTTTACGGTTAGCTCGGCGATAACCGAGGTGCCGGAAATAGTTAAGACCTTTCAGGAAACAGTGGATCTGGTCGATTCCAATACAATTCAAAGCGCTCAACTGGAATCGGGGAGTATCACACTTCAAATTGACAATGCCACTGCTCTGGAAAGCGACTTCCAGATTACCCTGGATGATTTCACACAAAGCGGAAATCCGCTGGTTATCTCCAGAACTGTGGCCGCCAACAGTACCGCTCCGATAACGGTTGACCTGACCGGATACACCTTTGCCCCGGTTGATCAGACGCCGCCGCAAAGCCTGGCCTTTGATGTTGATGTCGTCATAGACTCGACGGCACCGGCGATGGTTAATATAGATATGCTCGACAGTCTTTCGGTAGATGCCACCGTCTCCAATCTGGCCTTTGCCTCAATGACCGGTATCATTCAGGAAACCGATGCAACTTTTGACAGCATTAATGCGACCATTGATATACCCAAAGGATTTGATGATATACAGCTTTCCGGAGCTACCTTATCTCTGGAAATTGAGAATGGCGTAAATTTCCCGGGGACTCTGGATTTGGTCATATCCGGCGATAACGGACAATCCCTCAACCTGACCGGAGTAGTCGCCTCCGGATCCTACAGTTCACCGGTAGTTACAATTATAGAGGAAACCGAGTTATCAGGCTTTTTAAATCCGATACCGACGAATATAACCGTCAGCGGTGTCGCCTCTTTTGGTGACGGAGTTACCTCAGGAACGGTAACGCCGGACGATTTTGTCGTCTCCAGAGTTTCCATCAATTCTCCCTTGGAACTTATTATTGGTGAATCCAGTTTTGACGGCGATATAACCGAACAAACCATAGATCAAAATGATATTGAATTAATTACCGACCACGTTATTGAAGCCAGATTTATATCGACAATCATTAATCATCTGCCTCTGGGCGTCACGGCCGAGATTTATATAGATAACGATTCAACCCGGCTGAATGCGGCCGATGCTCAACTTGTCATCGGCCCGCTGACAATAGCTCCCGGTACTGTCGGTACCGGTGGAACAGTTGTTACTGCGGCGGTATTATCAGAAAACACAATCACCCTTGACAGTCTGGAAATACGAATACTTGAAAATGATACGCTCTATATCGGCGAGTTGATAACCCTGATGGATACTGACGGTAATCCTGTCAGATTATCCGGTGACGATTATTACACGGCTCAGGGTGTTATCGAAGTCGAATACTTATTTGACGGCGAATTTTAGGAGCCGGTAAAATGATTATTCAAAATCACAAAAATAAATTTCACCATTTGATCATGGGGAATATTATGAAATCGAAACTGCTAATATTTGTAATAATAGCCGGTTTGCTGGCAACAACAGCGACAGCCGGAGGATTGTCATCGGCTCGCGCCGTCGGTATGGGCGACGCCCAGATTGGCCTGGCCAAAGGAGTCTATGCGCCCTTATACAATCCAGCTAATATTGCTCTTTCCGGCTATGGGCTTGCCGGTGTCGAACTGGCCGGTGTTGGCGCAGAAATATTCAATAATAGCTTTTCGCTGAGCGATTATAATAATTACACCGGAGCTATTCTCAGCGAAAATGATAAATCGGCTCTTCTGGGGAAGATACCAGCCGAGGGTCTCCAACTTTCAGCAAGGGCTCAGGCGTCGGCCTTAACCATCTCTCTCGGATCTTTTGTCATCTCAACCAATGGTGTGGCAGCCTCTGAAGTTAATCTCAGCAAAGATATAGTGGAACTGCTGGTAAATGGAAATCAGCTCAATGATACCATCTCTCTAAATGAGATGTACAGCGAAGCTATTGCCTATGCCACTATCGGTCTTTCAACCGGTAAAACGCTTTACAAATCAGGGACCAGACAACTGACTATCGGTGCTACCTGTAAATATATCAAGGGTCTTGCTTATGAAGACATTGTCAGAATAAGCGGCGAAGCCTCTACCACCATGTCCGGATTTAGCGGTGACGGTGCCGTTGTCGCCCGGACGGCTACCGGCGGAACAGGTTATGCAGTTGATATCGGCGCCGCTTTGAAATTATCTGATAATCATACGGCCGGTATCTCATTTTCCAATTTCCTTAACAACATCACCTGGAACAAGGGTACCGAAGAACATTATTACAGCTTCCAGCTTGACACCGCTACGATAGACAATATGGATGATGACTCGGTTTTTGTCTCGGATGATTATTCACAGGAAATCGGCAGTTTCAAATCACGAATACCAACTACAATGAGAATTGGTATTGCCAATATCAGCGGCAAATTTCTTTGGGCCGTTGACTGGGAGCAGGGTTTCAAACTTGGTGCCGGCGTATCCTCGAAACCTCGCCTTTTATTTGGTGGTCAATACAAACTGATTAGCTTCCTTCCGCTCCGCGCCGGTTATTCGATGGGTGGTGGAAGAGCCTCAACCGTATCATTTGGAACCGGTCTCGACCTGTCCCTGTTTTATCTCGACATTGCCGCTACCAATCATGGCAGCATTACCTCCGGATCAAGCAAAGGGCTTCACCTGGCCGTATCGACGGGATTGAGGTTTTAAGGCGGATTAATATTAATGAAATATCCCCGCAGATATTTTTATTATAACAAGCATACCTTCGGGCTTACCCTGCTGATTCTATTTGCGCTGTTAATTCCGGATGGGGCGGCAATGCCGCCTCATCCGGATGTTATTGTAACCGGCGACTCGGAAGTAAGTGAATCGCCGGGAAAATTTGGCGCTAATAATCCTGATCCGGAGTTGAATGCACCCTCGAAACTGCTTGGAATCGCTAATTCCGAAATTATCGGATCATTTAAGGCTCTGGCAGTATTAATTGATTTTTCAGATAAGGCCAGCTCGGTCAATCCCGCCAATTTTGACACCGTCTTGTTTATCAATCAGCAGGGTTCTCTACGTCATTATTATAATGAAGTATCTTTTGGGCAGTTGGATATTATTACGATTAATCTGCCGTCAACAACGGATTGGATCATCGCCCCGCAAACATACGCCTACTATTGTAACGGACAAAACGGAACCGGTTCTTATCCGCAAAACAGTCAGAAACTATGTGAGGATATTGTCGATTTAATCGACCCGGTAATCGATTTTTCACAATATGACAATAACGGTAATGGATACGTTGACGCCCTTATCCTGATTCATACCGGACCGGGGGCCGAACTATTTGGCCCCGATAGCACCGATTATATCTGGTCGCACAAATGGTCTATCGATCCGCGAAGTAAAGACGGTGTCAATATTTCCGAATATACTGTCCAGCCTGAATACTGGTTTAGTCCCGGTGATATTACCTGCGGCGTTTTTTGCCACGAGCTGGGCCATATATTCGGCTTGCCGGATCTATATGATCGTGACAATAGCTCCAACGGTATCGGCAAATGGTCATTGATGTCCTACGGTAGCTGGCTGGGACCGAAGGGTCTGGGAAGCGTTCCGGCCGGTTTAGACGCTTGGTCGCGAATTGAGCTTGGCTTCACCAATTACATTAATATATTATCCAACAGTAACGATGTCAGTATTGCCAATGTAGAAGAAGGCGGTCCTATATATCGACTCTGGTCAAGCGGCGGTATCGGAAACGAATATTTCATGGTGGAAAATCGACAAAAAATCGGATATGATGTTTATCTTCCATCCGACGGTTTGTTAATCTGGCATATTGATGAAACTCAGGCAGGTGTTTTTAATTCAAACAATGACGATGAGTGGTACCCCGGTTATACATACAGCGGAAATTACCTGGTGGCGCTGGAACAATCAGATGGATTATTTGAACTTGACAAGAGAATATCAAAGGGAAATCATGGCGATCCTTTCCCCGGAAACGGCGCCGTCACCGAATTCACACCTTTCACAACGCCAAATTCGAACAGTTATAACGGCGATAATACTTATGTATCAATTGAAAATATATCAGCTTCAGAGTCAACCATGACGGCCGACTTTCAAGTCTCTCTCCTAAGCAATATTAATGATGAACTATCCTTAACCAGACCGACCTCTTTCTCTCTTGGACAGAATTTTCCCAATCCATTTAATCCCCAAACATCAATTGAAATAGAGCTATCTTTTCAGTCATCGGTATCGCTTAAAATTTATGACATTCTCGGGCGATTGGTTGATACGCCGCTGGATGGCAAATTACTACCCGGAAAACATAAGGTAGAATGGAATTGCGGAAACAATCCCGAAAGTAAGTTATCGACCGGCATCTATATCTACAAATTGATTACAGATTTTGGCACAGATTCAAAAACAATGATATTACTAAAATAGGACAATAATACACACTGATAAAAACAGGCAAAATAATGTCAATGCCTGTTCAATTCGATAAAAATTTTGTTCTAGTACAATTTCAGTTGTAATAGATTATCAGTTCAATTCCTGACGAACCGATTCATTCGGACTGTTTCGTTTGTCCCTTTTGTGCTGAACATAACAATGCTTGCATCTTTTGGGATCTTCGGAGTAACCGCGCTCAACAAAATACTCCTGAGCATTTGTAGTAAAAACGAATTCCTGTCCGCACTCAACGCAAATTAGGATCTTTGGCTCAAAACTTGATGCCATGACCCCCCCTCTCTTTAGCAGGTTAACTTCCCTGTAACCTCCTCAAATTACTGCTGACCATCAACGATACTTCTTCCCTGATTTAATTAATAATATTTTTTTTATTGGTGTCAAGAAAAAAAACGATTTATTTCAAAGTATTGCCCATAGTAGTAACATATAGTAATGGAAAATAATGAAAAAAATAAGTTCAGCCGAAAATGCTAATAACGGCACGGTCCGGGAGTCGACCCGTCTTTATAAATTGAATTAATAAGGTACACCACATCAAGAATATTAATTATTCCATCACAATTGACATCGCTCATTCTGAGGTCATAATCCGGTAGAGGACCGTCTTTATATATTTGATTTATTATAAAAATAACATCAAGAATATTGGGAGTACCGGATGAAAAATCGACATCGCCATAAGATATTACTTCAACAGCGATATTATAAGCATTGTCACTAATATATTGTGACACCACACAGGGGATGATAATCATGGAATCAATTACGGCAAAATCATAAACACCCCAATGCGAAAGGCCATTATAATCCACCGGGTAACTTTGAATATCAACTCCTTTGCTATCTTCAAAAACTAAACTTGTTAAGCCCCATTTGACATATTGACTGCCGTCAAAATGAAACATAAAAAATCCATTTTCGGATGGATCCGGGCGGCAAATAATGTAGTTTGATCCTAAACCGTCCGGAGGGTTGATCGGTTCAACAACTGCTGATGGAAAACCGGTAACAACCTGGTCGATTTCAATCAGAGGGTAATCGACTGCATCTTTATGATATATTGGCTCGGCCCTTTCGGATGTAAAATAATTCCAGAGTGCAAACTCAGGAAAAACCGTTTTTACTTGCTGTCCGTAGAGATTTAGCGCCGAATCAATCGAAGGCAATGGATCATAATAGCGAAGGTACTCAAACGATGATTTAAGCATATCGATTCCAAATTTCTCCACCAGAAATGAAGCCCAGATAAAAGTCGAATACTTGTGAAAAGTGGGCGCCACCAAAGAAATATCAGGGTAATTAAAGAAGTAGTTTAAGTAATTATAATTATCATTTACTTCAGGAAAAAGAACATCTTCGAAATAGACCGCTGTACATTCCATCCACCAAAGATTGTCATAATTAAAATCATAGGCTAACTGAACGGCATGATAATACTCATGGGCACAGGTTACTTTTTGATCGCCTATTATTCTCCCCTCAGGATCGTCATTTGGCCCAAAGAGAGGCCCTTCAAAATCGCAGTGAATTTCTATGTGCGACGTAAAATCATTCCATGAGGAATCACCCGGAACGTCGGGTACAGTGGCACCATAAGCACCAATCCGGACTAAATAAATAACATATGGGTCTTCACTTTCTTTAGGGGGAGGAAGATAACCAAGAGTATTATGATAATACCGAAAAGAGCTGTCAGCATAAAGACCAATTCGCTCGACATAATCCGGGATACCATTGATATCAATATCTTCGGCCGGAACGGCTTCGGTGCCAATAGTATCATAATGAATGGAGAAATTTGATTCCGGCGATACATAAATGGCATCAAAGCCACCACGAGTTAAATAATCAGAGGCCTGCGATCGTTGCTCTGGTGACATCAAATCCCAGTATTGATATGCTTCCAATATAATGCCGGTAGCGCTTTTGATTATTTCCGGAGAATCCGATCTTACACCTTCGGGTAATGATGAATCTGAATATATCGCCTGTAGATTATAAAATACTTTATCCCCTAATCCTATTTTGCCTTCAATATATAATTGTTCTATCCGGGATAAATTCCCTTCAGATGATTTTTCGAAGATATTATCAATCGCGTATGAATTTGATATAATAAATATCAAAACAGACATACAAGCTGTCAAATTAAAAAATATTCTCAAAATAGCTTTCATTTTTTTCCTAACAGGTTGGTAAAGGAGACATTTTAACTTATAGAAACCTGCTATTTATAATTTACTATATTTCATTATTTTGTCAAGTCAACAATCATCTAATCCGTTACAAACAAACAACTATTCCCTATAAATACTGTCCGACACCAAAGGATATTTGCCAATTATTTGTCTTCCCGGCATAAGCCATATCTATTCTTATCATTTCGGCATTGGATACCCGCTCAGTTCCAATTCTTATTCCAACTCCAATCGACCAGAGATTTTGCTTCAGTTCGAACCTTTCACCATCAGACCACGTCTGGCCAAAATCAAAAAACTGTGTAACTCCAAATTCGGCCGAAAGCATCTTAACACCGGTAAAAAAGCGATTCTCAATATTTACCCGCAAAAGCTTCTCCCCTTCGGCAAAATATCGAGGATATCCTCTCAGCCCGCTGTTTTCACCCAGGTAAAGCGCATTTTGCCCATCCCTACGCCAATCTTCAGCATATTGCATTATCACTGTCGGCGTCAGCCAGGAAATTGTCCTGTTATAGTATCTTATCGAAAGATTGGTCATTTTCCTGTAGTCAATTCCGCCATCGTACCAAAAAGTCCGATAAAACGTTAGAAATACTAGATTCGACCCAAATTTATCCGAATATCCGCACGAAATTGACATCGTTCTATAGAGCCTGCGATTTGTTATGGCATCTATTGTAAAACCTGAGGAAATGCCGACCTCCGTTCCAAGAGAAATATCTTCAAAGCGGCTTATTCTGTTTATCCTTTTGGTTTTGATAAATTCAAAATTACTGGCACTAAGACTAAACGAATAATTGGAATAGATACTGTCAACAGGGAAACTAAATGAGGTGTCGGGCCTTATAAGCCGGTCAGATATTTTAATATCTTTATAATTATATGTAAGACCAATACTTACCTTATTCTGATAGGTGCCAAAACGATACGCCGCCGATAATCCGAGTGATCGGCTTTCATATCCGTTTCTGGCAAATTCTTTCCCGGAAGAATAATATTTGTCTATTCGATTTATATCGGTGTAGCTGATGCCATAACCAAATTTTGAATTAAGTGAGAAAAGCGGTTTGGCTAAACCAAGACTTATGCTCCCAATCTCAGGATCGCCATTATAGTAAGAATTAAGTCCAAATCTGGAGCCAAAAAGTCGTCGTTCATAAAAAGACGCCCGGATATAGTTTTCCTCAAACTCGCGAAGAAAATAATCAAATGAGACTCTCTGGCCATACCCAAGGAAATTTAACTCTTCAAAGCCAAATTGATATATAGTCTGCCCCGAACTTCGGCTGAAAGTAGGTCCACCGGCCAGTGTCCAGCGATCGGAGGTTGATATACTCATCACATTCAAGCCGCTATCGGATTTGATCATTTCAATTCGGGCATCCCACAAATATGGAAGCGTTCGCAGATTTCTTTCTGATTCCTCGGCCAATTTCCCGGAAAAGATGTCACCTTCTCTCAAAAGCATTTCGCGCTTAATTACATGCTTCCTGGTATTTACATGTAACTTGTTGGCCAGTCTGAATATCCAGTTCTTATTTTCAGGAAGATTCAAATCAAAGATATCGCCGTTTTGAACAACAACCGAATCAATAATTACACCGTCGGGACCTTCGTTATCTACATTTGTGGCACTGCAAAAATTAGAACTCAATATGGCAAATATTAGGCAAAAGAGAACAATAATTGGCTTATAGTTAGTATTCATAATTTTCATATATCTTTCCAATTTCAAAACAAACCGATCCGACAACAATTACTCACTTATCGGCACCAATATATAATCATTTCAATAAATTCTCCAATAAAGGTTTACGCCAAAACAACCGATTTACTAATTATATAGTAATTTTATTCATATGAAAACACCACGAAAAAAAATCGGCAATATCCTGATTGCCAAAGGATTAATCACCACCGAACAGCTCAATTCCGCCCTTGAAGAACAGACAAACTCCGGTGGAAAATTGGGTCAAATACTCATCGACAGAAAGCTGATTTCTGAAGATGAACTAACAGAAGCCATATCTGAGCGACTTGACATTCAAAAAATATCTCTTAAATCGCTTGTAATCGACCCGCGTATCATTTCAAAAGTTCCGGTTGAACTGGCCAGAAGGTATAAACTGATCCCTGTTTTTAAAATCGGCGATATGATGACAATAGCTATGGCCGATCCTTTAAATATTATTGCCATTGACGAACTTAAATATCTGACCAAATGCAATATTAAGAGAGTTATCGCATCCAGCAATGAAATCGCCACGGCCATAGACGAATATTACTCGGTTGCCGATTCGATGAATGACGTAATTGGCGAGTATCCCGGCGCCGGGGAAAAAGGCAATACAATAATACCTCTTGTTGATCCAACCGTCATTGGACAGGAAACTCCGGTTATCAGGCTGGTTAATCTGCTTATAACCACTGCCGTTAAGGCCAGAGCCTCTGACATTCATATTGAACCGGATGAAAACGCCCTCCGTATCCGCTACCGAATAAACGGTATTATGAAAAAAGAAGCATCTCCCCCCAAAAATCTACAGTCTGAGATTATATCCAGA
Organism: uncultured bacterium; assembly: GCA_965602655.1. Taxonomy (GTDB): domain Bacteria; phylum Zixibacteria; class MSB-5A5; order GN15; family PGXB01; genus JAAERC01. Next base: position 12,581 of record CBFCZE010000024.1, on the reverse strand, counting down.
ATCAAGGTCGCGGCCAACATGGATGTGTCTGAAAAAAGGCTTCCGCAGGATGGTCGGCTTATGATGTGTGTTGACGGTTTTGATATTGATTTGCGAATATCAACGCTGCCAACCATTAACGGAGAAAAAATTGTAATCCGCATTCTTGATAAACGAGTTCTCAATATCGGTTTGGAACAGCTTGGCTTTTCCGATACAATTCTGGAACAATGGGAAAATCTTATTCATGTCAAGGAAGGATTAATTCTTATCACCGGTCCGACCTCAAGTGGTAAAACAACGACTTTGTATTCCGTTCTTCAGGAAATTAACTCATCCGAAAAGAATATTATAACGGTGGAGGATCCCGTTGAATATTCATTGCCATTTATTAACCAGGTCCAGACTAATGAAAAAGCCGGACTGACCTTTGCCAATGTTCTGCGTTCGATTCTCAGGCAGAATCCTGATATAATTATGATAGGTGAAATGCGCGATTCGGAAACAGCAGCCATGGCTATCCGCGCCGCTCTGACGGGCCACCTGGTTTTTTCGACCCTGCATACCAATGATGCGCCCAGCAGTATTGCCAGGCTGACCGATATGGGTCTTGAGAACTATCTGGTCGCTTCGGCTGTTAAAGGGGTTTTGGCCCAACGACTATTAAGAACCAACTGTCCCCATTGTCTGGAGGAATACGAACCGACCGATGTACATTTAAGACTCGCCAATTATCATAACCTTTCTGATAATATCAAGTTTAAGAGGAGTACCGGATGCAATAAATGCCGGATGACCTCATATCTGGGACAAACCGGCGTATTTGAATTGATTGATGTTGACGAGAAAATTGCCGAAATGATTATCTCGGGTGGCTCAGAAATTCAGATTAGAAATTACGCGCATGATTTGGGTTATCGGCCCCTCTTTCAATCAGGAATGGAAAAGGTCATTGATGGCTCGGTACGCCTGGAAGAACTGCTGAGAGTGACGTCAATGGGCGACGGTGCTATTTCTTCGGGAATGTCGAGACAAGCGGTGTCGGTAAATGTCTGAAACATTTTCATATAAAGCTCGAAACCATCTGGGGAAAAAACAGACGGGGATTGTCCAGGCTAATAGCGCCGAAAAGGCCGCCTATATTCTGGCCGAACAAAATTTGATTCCGATTGAAATCAAGGGAATCGACACTGTGGCCAGACCGGGTCTGTTTGGATTTATGAAGGGTAAACTGTATGAAAACCTTATCATTTTTACCCGCAACCTTTCAACCCTTTATAAAGCCGGGATCCCAATTCTAAGAGCCCTGTCAATAATTAAAATTGGCGATCCGGAAGGATATTTTAATAAAGCGATTGCCAGGATTCGGGATTTGATTAGATCGGGAACATCGCTTTCCGAAGCTCTGGGCGAGTTCCCTGGCATCTTTCCCAGAATTTACAGATCAGCCATTTCGGCCGGTGAATTATCGGGCAGACTGGACAAAATCCTCGATTCGCTCAGCTTCATATTAGAAAAAGATATGGAACTGAATCGGCAGATAAAATCATCGATCAGATACCCGGTTATGGTATTGCTGGCAATTGTTGCTGCCTTTGTCGTCTTGATAACATTTGTTATCCCTCGTTTTGTTGGATTTTACTCAAAAATGGGGACTTTACTGCCCGCTCCAACCAGGGCCTTAATCTGGCTGAATGATTTTATCGGCAATTATTGGATAATAATTTTGGCCGGAATAGTGGTAATGATTTTTATCTTTAAAAAAATATATTCCTCATCCTCAGGCAAACGATATTTCGACATAAAGTTTTTGACAATACCAATATTCGGAGATCTTATTGTTAAAGGAAATATCTCCAGATTTGCTCATATGCTCCAAATATTAATTTCAAGCGGTATTCCACTTGTAAAAGCGCTCGAAACGCTTTCGGGCGTGATAAAAAACAGTCAATTGGCCGCCGAAATAAAAATCCTCTCGGAATCGTTCCGGGAGGGCCGCGAAATAGAAAATCTTGCCTCCGATCTTCATTTTTTCCCTGATATGGCGCTTCAAATGGTAAAAATCGGTACCGAAAGCGGCGCGCTGGAATCAATGCTGGCCGAAGTCGCAAACCATTATACCAGGGAAGTCGAGTATAAATCTCGCCAATTAACGGCTCTTCTGGAGCCAATTTTAACGGTTGTTTTGGGCGTATTTGTGCTTATCGTCGCGCTCGCTATCTTTTTGCCTATGTGGAACTTAATCTCAGCCTTCAAAGGCTGATTTTATAAAGAATTGCCTTAACTTTCCGATAATTATAAAAAACATTTTAATACCTTGAAAAGGAGAATACCTATGTTTTTCCCCAAAACTTCAAATCGCGGTTTTACACTGATTGAACTGGTAATCATTATCGTGATTCTTGGAATTCTTGCGGCTGTAGCTATCCCAAGATATTCCAATATTACCGATGAAGCCAGAGAAGCCTCGGCTAGGGCGGCACTTGGCGGTTTGAGATCCGGTGTTGCAATATTCTATGCTACCCAGGCTGTTCAAACCGGCACGGCGACGTGGCCAACCCTTGTCGATCTTGAAACTATTGGTACCGTAATGGAACATTCTATCCCCGAAAATCCATACCAACTGGAGACCAATGCTCCTGACAGTATTGTAACCGGTGTTGTCAAGGGAACTACGGTCGGTGCCAGAGGCGGTTGGGCTTATAATGCCGCGACCGGTGAACTATGGCCGAATACCTCTGTAAGCGGTGAAAATAACTGGTAATGGATTGGCTGAGTGAACCGATGGTTGGAGCCAAAATGAGGCATTCAGAAGTCGGCTTCACCCTGATTGAATTAGTTATTATTATTATCGTTTTGGGTATTGTCGCGGCGGTGGCGATACCAAAATTTGGGACTCTGTCCGAAGAAGCCAAGGCTAATGCAACTCGGGAGGAGATTCGACGAATTAAGACGGCTATTATTGGCGACCCGCAAGTTATTGCAGGCGGTAAATATATTAATCGCGGTTTTGAAGGCGACATCGGTTATGCACCAACGAACCTGATTGACCTGGTAAGAAAACCTGATTCCATCGCCGGCTATGATAGATTCACCAGATTGGGTTGGAACGGACCTTATCTGGATAGTGCCGAGATGAACTTTCTTTATGATTCATGGGGCAGTCTTTATAGTTACAATGCCGGAACCAGAACAATAGTTTCAACCGGCACAACGCCAAATATAACGATCACATTTTAGAAGCAACTTTTTGCGGCTGATATGTCAAAAGAAAAACAAAAAAGAGAAAGCAAATTTGCGTTATCCTTGAAAAAGATCAGCGATGGGTGCACCAAACTGCCAAAAAGACGGTTAAGTTTTCTAAGAACCATCTCTCTGGTTATTGATACAGATAGCGTCCAAATGGCTACTGTTCAAAAACTAGGATTCTTTTCTCGACTGCTCGACGTTACCAAAATATATATTCCCGCATCCATAAAAAATGAAGAAGTTGGACGTAATTTTATAACAAATAAGATAAATGAATATATAAAAAAGTATAGCCGCCCCCTTACCAGATATATACTTGGAGCCGGTGGTCAGGAAACAATTTTTAGAATGCTCAGCCTGCCGGCAATGCCAAAAAAGGAACTCCATAAGGCAATTTTATGGGAAGGCAATAAGCGTATCCCATTTGATCTAAATCGCGCCTGCTATGGTTATCACACATCCGCAAAAATTTCAAATGATGGCAGCAAAACCATTACGGCATCATTGATAGCCGTTTCAAGAAAAGAGATTGATCGAATGTTTGACCTCGTGGCACCACTTAACATCAAAATCGATACGATTTATCTCAATCAAGAAGCTATCGGCTACTTACTCCCGAATATTTCCGGATTCACAGATGAAAAAACATATGCCCTTGTAGACATTGGGAAAAGCAGTACGGAAATCAGCTATTATAGCGGAACGCACCTGGAATTCTCCCATACCAGTTCGATCGGAACCGAGTCTTTATCGGGCGGAAGCGATGGTGTAACAACATATGAACAATTCACCGAAAAGCTTCAATCGGAAATACAGAACTCTCTCGATTTTTACGCCGGTCAATTTTCACGCACCTTTAATGACAGGATATTTGTATATGGTGACTTCTCTTATTCGGATGAGCTCATTGCAAGATTGAGCGATAATTTAGGTCTTGAGTTCAGGCGATTTCCGGTGGACTCCTGGAGAAACTCGTGTAAAGTTAAAAAAAAGCTATTGGATAACATTCCGCCCGTTCTCAGTTCGGTGGCTCTGGCACTGTCCGATTACGGTCTGATAAACTTTTTACCATCCGAAATAAAAGAGGAGCGGGCAACCTCAAGATTTTACAGATTTGCAATCCCCGCCCTTATTGTTTTTGCCGCCGTTTTAATTGGCCACTGGTCATCACTAAAATATGAAAATGATATTGAAGATTTTAAATTAACCAAAGCTCAGAATCAAATCGAGCATTTTAAAAACTCCAAATCGTTTCGCCTGTATAACCAAATTAAACAACAAATAGCACTCGACAAGGCCTTTCTTGATAAGTTAAAAAGTAATCCCACTTTTCTTCATTTGAATCTTAAAGAACTTTCAAGAATTACTCCCGAAAAAATAAAATTGGATATGTACAATCTAAAGTCGACTTCCGGAAAACCGGAGTTGTCTCTTAACGGCAAAACCATATCCGGGAATCCGCCGCCGGAGATTATCCTGGCAGAATTTATAGCCAATCTGGAAAACTCACCGTTCTTTGAAAAAATAGAGATAAAAAAATATTCCAAGCGGTTCAAAAACAACAATTTCATACTTGATTTCCAGATAGAAATGGATGCGGTAATATGAAGCAGAGACATTTCATAATAATATCAATTTTCATAATCATGACAGCCGCATGGCATGTTTTACTGACGATGCCGACACGTCAAAAGCATTCCGAATTACAAAGTAACCTATATGATGCTAATATGCAGATAAAAGATTTCCGGAAGATTATGATGATGGCCCCCGAATTTTACAAAAACCACGAAAAAATTAAACTTCAGAAAATGCAATTATCCTCTCAATTATACTCGAAGGAAAACCTTCTATCGCTTTTCGATGAACTGGAAAGCAGGGCCAATAAAAACAATCTGGATGTTATCGAATTTACTCCATCGGTGGAAGAATTGCTTTTGATAAATCGTCTTATGCCAGACGATAATAAACCCCAGACTCTCAATATTGCTGTTACCTTAAATGGCCGTTTGAAGAATATTGGAACCTTTTTAAAAGGCGTTGAAGCTGAAAATTTTTATCAGGGAGTTGATTTCTGTCGAATTACAAATTCTATTGACGGGCAAATAAATTCCGACTTCATCTATGGATTTAAAGCCGTCCTTGGGGCGATTAGGAAACCGTGATGGATACACAAAAAAGAAAAAATATCATCTATATATTATTTGTCCTGGCTGTTATTTACGGCCTTTACAATCTTATTATTGGGTTTGATAAAAAAAGTGCCCAACTGGCTCCGGCTTCTCAAGTGCTAGCGGTTTCACAAACAGTAATGCCGGCCAATACAATTGATATTGAGAAATATTCAACCTTAAGTTGGGGGCGCGACCCGTTTTATAGAGCAAAAGGAAAGAAACCTGTTGTTACCGGTAAAGAGCAAATAGACTGGATTCTCAATGGCATTCTATACGATATTAAAGCACCGACAGCCGTAATAAATAAGAAAATCGTTGGTATTGGCGATAAAATAAACGGCGCCATGATTATTGAAATCACAAAAACCAAGGTTGTTCTTAAAACAGATAACTCAGATATTTTTACTTTACAAATAATGAAGGAAAAATCATGAAATCTAAAATATTAAAATACTTGATCCCGTTTCTCCTCTTCCCCATTTTGCTTCTGGGTAATCCCATTGATCTGGATAAAAAAATATCACTCCAATTTGAAGCGGTGCCTATTTCGACAATCCTGATCATGATAGCCCGGCAGCATAATTTGAATATTGTGCAGTCATCAGAAATCTCTGAAGAAATATCTTTGCAGCTTGATAATGTCAGTCTCGGCGATGCTCTAAATGCAATTTTGTCCTCTAATGGCTATAACTATTTTTATGCAGGCGATATAATAGTTGTCAAACCGCTCGAGATGGATGCCCCCGGTGAATTGCTGGCAAAAACATTTACTTTAAAGTATCTTCCTCCCTCGGCGGCGGTCAGTGCTATCGAAAGTATATTATCCCAAAAAGGAAAAATAAAAACGGTAGAAATCCCCAAAGATTCCAAACCGGGCGCCATTACTGCGATCCCTACTCAAATTTTGGTTTTCGATTATCCTGAGATTATTAACAAAGTGAAATATTTAATAAATGAAATTGATATTCCTCAGCCTCAACTGGCCATCGAAGTCAAAATGATTGAAACCAATATCGACAGCGAACAAAACATCGGATTCTCATGGCCCACCAGTCTTAACGCCAGGTTACATGGCTTGACAACTTCGTCGAGTACATCAACAACATCCCAGCCAAATTCCGAAGCCCTGGGTCAGATGCAATTATCTGACGGCGATTGGCAATGGGGCATATTATCTGTTAAAGAAACCAGCGTCATACTAAATTTCCTTGATAAGGAAGGCAACTCAAAGCTGTTATCCAATCCTCGTATAACTACTCTGAACAACCATGAAGCTGAAATAAAAGTAACCACTATTGTTCCCATTCAAACAATCAATCGCTTTAGCGAAGGCGGTGCGGTTCAGGATATAGTCACCTTTCAGGATGAAGAGATTGGTATTACTTTAAAAGTCACGCCGCATATTTGCGAGAACGATGAGATTATACTCGATGTTGAGCCATCGGTAGCTGAAATTATCGGATATTCCGGACCGATTGACAATCAAAAACCGATAACCTCACAAAGATCGGTCAATGCTCGCATAATAGTTAAAGACAAAGAAACGGCCGCGCTTGGCGGTTTGATGAAAGAAAATAAGATTGAAACCGTTCAAAAGGTTTTTCTGCTCGGGTCAATTCCAATACTTGGAAATCTATTTAAACATAAGACGACAACAACCAGTAATACCGAATTACTGATTCTGATAACACCAATTATTCTGAGTAAATAATATTATTGCCTGGAAAGAAAAAATCTCTGGGAACGATTCAACCAGACATAGATACAAACGGCCAGCAGTAATACATCTCTATACAAAAGTGATAAGGAATTTCCGCGGGATCTGGAACTAACCGTAAAACATCCGCATTCCAGATCGACACCACGAATAACATTTATTCCAATAGCGATTATAAATACTATCGTAAGAAAACTAATAATCAGGATACCACCCTCTTTGTAATATCCCAGTATAACAGATAGGCCGCAAATCAACTCCAACCATGGCAGTATGATTGCCACCAAATTAACCAGATCGTCCGATGTCAGGTGATAATTATAAACGATCCGGGCAAATTCAGCCGGGTGAGCAATTTTGTCGAGTGAGGCATAAATGAATATCCCGCCGACTACCAGTCTGGTAATCAGAGACAAATAATCATTTTGCAAAAACTTATTCAGACCCGACAACTTACTCCTCCTTTTCCATCGGCAATTCGGCATTTACCCAGTCATTCCAGCCACCGTAAAAAATCCTCACATCCTTATAACCAAACTGAGTCATATCTCGACCAAGATATAGCGATAACTCACATTCGGTACCGGAACAATAAATGACAATTGGTCTATCATGAGCGATTTCATTTGCCAAATCTTCCCAGTAACCCTCATAATCTTCATCGGGAAGATAATCATAAGCTATATTTATCGCGCCCTTGATGCGATTCAGCTCAAAATCTTCGGGATCGCGAGAATCGATAAACAAAACTCCCGGTGTTTGAAACAATGCCGCCGCCTCATCCAGTGAAATAAACGGCGGATCACCCTCTTCGGCTGAAGGTGGGATTGCCGGTTCGGTACCTCTCCAAATTGGCCAATTACCTATTAATGGAATGCCGTTGCCACTAATAAAATTGAATATGATACTGATTAAAATTGATAATAGAAACAGTATCGCTGTCTGTCTAAGTCTCATTGTCATTACTGTTTTTACGTCATTCAGCCTTTTTCGTTCAAACTTTTTAAATGGTCAATATATATTATAATTTATATCGGCAAAGTCAATCCTGAATGCATTTATTTAGTATCTAATTGCCGTACAAAGACAAAGGATTGGTTCTGTAAACCAATCCTTCATGCTTTATAAAAATCAATCTATATAAATAAAAAATCAACTTGGCTTGGTTGCCTGCTTATGTTTTAGATCAAGCAGGCCGTATTTGCCCTTGAGAATCATCGATGTTACAAAAGCAAATTTTCTGGGATTAAGTCCCTGTAATCCATATGGATGCCAACAGTCCTTAATGGTTACTCTGGCATATTTAATAGGTTCTTTTCTTCTCGGCATCAAACTTTCCCCTTCCTTACCCAAGAAAATTATCCTGAGATCATGGCGTGCTCTGTGGGGTTCGAAATTATTTATTTATATTTACCACCTCCCTAAAGCAAACATATAAAACAATTCAGTTTATACCTCAATTGCGCTTCAATTTCCGTCGAAGCACTTTGGCGGTAAAAGAAGTAGTCAATAATTTAAACAGAAATCAGTCGCTACATAAATTATGTGAAATTATTAAGCTTGAGCGACCAAATATCTTATTTTGCTCAAACGCAACTTCTGCTCTGATAAATAGTAATAATTTGTGTACAATATGTCAAGAGCTAAAAAATAATTCGCATATTTTGCGTTTTTCATTGACAATGAATATTAATCCCGCGATACTTTCAGAGTAAAATTCATATAAAAATAGTATTAGCTTTGAGAGACACAATGAAGCCATTTAACACAATATTAATATGCGGGCTTCTTATTACCGCTTCATTCGCTGGAACAGAAGGTGACAATGTTATGTTCTCTGATGAGTTATTGGAAAAGGCGGATTCTGTATTTAATTCCCGCGAATATGAAAAATCGCGTGAGATTTATTTACGGGTCGCCCAAAAAGCAGATAGTTTAAAAGACAATTCGGCACTTACCGAAACATACTCCATGATAGCCCGGACTTACCTGATACTGGATGATAAGGAAACCGGCCGCAAATGGATTTTAAAAGCCGGCAAAATCGCCAAAATAGATGAATCGCTTGGTTGGTCACGTTATCTCGGTGTGAAAGGCCGTTTCGAATGGCAGGACAAAGAATTAGATAAAGCGGCCGAAACATTCAAAGAGATGTATGAATTCTGTTCGGCGCAGAAATTGCCCGAAAGAGCTATTGATGCCGCTAATATGATGACTATTGTCAGCAACCTTGAGGGGCAGGTGGAATGGGCGAAAAAAGGCATCGCCGAGGCTGAAAGCGGAAATGTTACCCGATGGCTGGGACCGCTCTGGAACAATCTTGGCGCTACTTATGAAGATATGAGCAAATATAAAGATGCGGTTGATGCCTATCTTAAGGCGCGTGAATATCACTATAAATATGGCGACGAAACAAATAAAATGATAGCCGACTGGGCGGTGGGGCATGCTTACCGTTTAAACGGTGATATTCAAAATGCCGAAAAATGGATGCTCCCGATTTTGGATTGGTCTATCAAACTAAAAAATATTGAATTCATTGGCTGGACCAATCACGAACTGGGAGAAATTGAACTAACCAAAGAGAATTTTAAATCCGCGCTTGATTACTTAAGTAAAGCGGCTGAGTATTTAAAAGAAGCCAATATGCCGTCATGGGATCCGGATGGTTTCCAGAAACAGCTTGATAAAATAAAAGAAATTGAAAAGAAACTATCGACTGCAACCGAATAAATTTAATCAGCTATTCTTTCACTCCGACAAGAATATAGCTGAGTGGAATTTTTCCTTCCTTTTCATGCTCAAGAAAACCTGTTGATATGTCATGGGCGTATTCGGTAAATTCTTTTATTCTTATCCCATTACCGGCAATTGAATTGATTACAACAGATAAGGTCTGGGTAAAATCATAAGATGTCTTAGCCTCATACTTTGTTCCGCCGATATAATCAATACCGTCAGTGCCGATCCATGGTTCAGTACGAAAATATGAATAGGCTATCTTCAACGGGTCGTCAGGAACAAACTCATCTTCATCATTCATCGCCATCATATAACAAAACGGGTGATGTTCATAAATCATTAAATGTCCGCCGGGCCGTAATATATTTGAGACGACCTTGAAATATTTAAACAGATCTGGCATCCAGCCCATAGCGCCAATTGTAATATAAATCAAGTCAAACGCATCTTTATATTCATCGCCAATATCATATATATCGGTCCTGACAAACTCACAATTTAAACCTGAAACCTCGGCAAGCCCCTTGGCCTCATTTATTGCTTCATCAGATATATCAAAACCAACCGCCGAATCAACCCCCAAATTGACAAGCGATAATGTCTCCCTGCCATTGTTACAGCATAACTGCGCGACCCTCTTCCCCTCCAGACCGATTTCTTTAAGTTTGGCAGTTTCATATTCATCCAGAGTCGAATAATCCTTTTTGGAAAATTCCTTTTTGAGATTTATCTTCTTTTTGACTCTGGCCTTCTGATGAACAAGCGTCGCCTCGTTCCATGCCTTACGATTAGCGTCGGTATATTTTTTTATCTTTCTTTTATTTGGTCGATTACTCATAGGTGTTCCATCAATTCTTCATAATTTCAAACTTATGAGCCGGACTATTCCCCCTCAATAATCGCTTTTGTTTTATCATCCAAAGCCGTCTCGAAATCGACAATATGAGGAGTCAATATCATTATACTTTCCACCTCTTCATCAATAACCACTTCGCGCGAGAACAGACCCGGCAGGATATGTCCCAGAAGCGGAAAACGTTTATGGGCCCTCGTTTCATATGTTTGCGTCAAACCTCCCAGCAAAACCGACTCCCCATCTTTGACAATAACGGTATTATCAATCATCTGACCATCTTTAACGGGGCTATTATCTGCCCTGCCTAACTCAAGACTTGTCAACTCGGCATTAATATGCATAGTGATATAGCCGCTTTCTCCCAATGACGGCAATACTGACAATGTCAGTCCTGCATCGAGTGAATCAGTTTCATATAGATTGGCATAGGCGGAATACTTTGTTATATATGTTACCCGTTTGCCGTCAAGGATAGTCGCCCGGCGATTATTAAGGGTTAAAACCCGTGGAGCAGTTCTAATTGTTGCAACTCCGGAGGAATCTAACAGTTTGAGGGCATCGGCTATATATAAGGCCTGATTATAATCCCAGACTTCAGTTTCATAATCTCTTACCTCCCTTGTTTCGGGAGTCGAAGTATATTTCCTTTTATTGTCGGTTTCATTATCGGTATAACGATATGAAATTCGTGGCCGGGAACGGATTAACAATGCTTCCCAATCTATTCCCAGATCCTTTGCCTTTGATTTGCTGATTTTAACTATTTTAACCTCTATCTCAATCTGCCTCGGGGGGACATCGGCCTCGCGAATAAGATCAGAAACATATTCCAGATCATCCGGCTGACCCGAAAGGATCAGCAGATTAGCCACATCATTAAAATGAACATCCACCTGATGCCAGCCGCTCTCGTTCTCCCAATCCATCACACCGCGATTTCCATCAAGATTTACACCTAGAAAATCGAGCAGTTCGGTTGGCGGAAGATATTCGGGTCTAATTGAAACCACTTCATTTTGCTGCACCGGCCGTTGCGGAACATCGGTCGGCGGTTCCGACTGTGACATCGCCGGCACAATCCAGACTTGCAGCAACATTGTTAAAACAACCGCTTCAAAAAATCTTTTACACATACTCACTCCTTTTGGACAAAATAATCCTATATATTCATATTCAGAATCTATTTTTATACCGCTCTTTTCTTCGCCCCGCGGTACCAGTCAATTGTCCGGCGCAGTCCTTCGCTAAGAGTCACCTGCGGTTGCCAGCGCAGACGGGTACGGATTCGTTCAATATTCAAGACCCTGCGGCGAATATTATCAATATCGCGCCGGTCGATATGTTCATAAATCGCTTCTTTGCCGACTAACTCCGATATTTTTATCGCCATATCAAGCACCGAGGTTTCGGTCCCTGTCCCGATATTAAATATCATTCCATCGGCCCGGGGCGATAAAAGCGCCATCAGCGTTGCATCGACAGCATCATCGACATAAGTATAGTCGCGCGTCTGATGCCCGTCACCGTGTATCTGTATCGGTTGACCCTCATCTATCGCCTTGATAAATTTTGAAATGACACCGCAGTACGGATTGGTCGGATTCTGATGCGGCCCGAAAATATTGGAATACCGCACAACAGATACCGGTACAAAATATGTCTCATAAAAGGAATAGCAGTAATTCTCCCCGGCCAGTTTCGATACCGAATATGGCGAAAAGGTCAGCGGCGTTTCATCTTCCAGAATAGGGAGGATTTTCGGATTGCCGTAAATCGAGGCCGATGACGTATAAACGATTCCTTTCGGTTTGGTCTCGCGGGCCGCCATCAGGATATTTAACGTCCCGCCGATATTGGTTTTATA
>CBFCZE010000023.1:0-28753 GCA_965602655.1 uncultured bacterium | reverse complement strand
GCCCTGAGCTATCATAAATTGCTTCTGCAATATCGAGCCTTATCTGACCAATTACTTGAGTTTGAATAAGGAGAATATAATGCAGTCATTTTTCAGATTTTTTGCCAGCCGTCATAAGCTTGCCAATCTTTTTACCGCCGGTGTGATAATTCTTGGATTATATTCTCTTTCATATATTCAGCGTGACAGACGTCCCCAGGTTGATTTTGGTCAAATGGTGATTACAACCAGGTATCCCGGCGCTTCTTCCGAAGATGTCGAGTTGAATGTTACCAATAAAATCGAAGAACAGTTAAAAGGCATTACAGGGATCGAGGATATTATCTCCTATTCGATGGAAAATATGTCAACAATACAAGTGAATATTGATCCGGATGCCGGCAATCAGGACGAAGTAAAGTTGGAAATCAGGGAGGCTGTGGGAAGAGTATCTGATTTACCTGACGAGGTTTATGATCTGCCATTTGTTAAAGATATTAAATCATCAATTATGCCTGTTCTTGAAGTGGGCATAACAGGAGATATTTCTTATAAGGAAAAGCGTTCTATTATTGATCGCCTGCAGAAAAAACTGGAAGAACTGCCGGGTGTATCCTCCGTTGAAAAATATGGTTACCGTGCACGTGAAATTAAAATTGAAGTCAAATCAGAAGCTCTCGAAGATTATCAGATCCCATTCGGTGAAATAATCGAGGCCATTCAAAATCAAAATATACGCTCGACCGCCGGCACTTTTGAATCATATACGAGTGAAAAAAATGTCGTTACACTGGCCCAGTTTAATAATCCCCAAGATGTTGGCGATGTTATCATTAGATCTACTTTTGAAGGTCTGTATATCAAAGTTAAAGATTTAGCAATTATTAAGGACGGTTTTGAAGAGGAAACGGTTATATCCCGTGTGAACGCTCAATCAGCTTTATCCCTTTTGGTAAACAAAAAAGAGAGCGCAGATATAATTAGAACCGTTGATGCCATAAAAAAGACGTTGACAAATGAGCAGAAATATTTATCTGATGACATCAGTATTCATTATGCCAACGATGCATCTCATCGGGTTCGCAGTAGAATGGATGTCGTTCTTTCAAACGCTGTTATGGGACTCTTTTTGGTTATTCTGGTTCTCACTCTGTTTCTGCAATTTCGCACTGCATTATGGGTGGCTCTCAGCATCCCGGTTACTCTGCTTGGTGTTATTTTCCTATTACCGTTTTTTGACGAACTCCTAAGTTCGATTGCCCTTGCCGCAATGGTATTAATTTTAGGCATTATAGTTGATGATGCCATCGTAATTGCAGAAAATATTCATCGTTATAAAGAAAAAGGGAAATCTCCTTTGGATGCTGCTACTGAAGGTATTAAGGAAGTATATGCAGCGGTTGTGACAACAGTTCTCACAACCGCACTTGCTTTTATACCTATGTTCTTCATTTCCGGACGGATGGGAAAATTTATCTATGTCATCCCCTTGGTGGTTTCTCTGGCTTTATTTGTCTCTTTAGTTGAAGTAACAATAGCTCTTCCGGCGCATATTATGGGAGGGCTAAAGCGAAATTCCAGAAAAAAACTTTCGATTAATAGGAACTGGTTCCAACCCATTCAGAATCTATTTAAGACTGTTCTTTTCTACGTATTAAAAGTGCGCTATCTGTTTGTTTTACTTTTTATTATTCTCTTCGCATTTTCGTTGAGACATGCCGTAATGAACATGGACTTTGTTTTATTCCCAAGCGGCAGTGCTGATGAATTAAACGTACAAATTGAAATGCCGATCGGCACTTCTCTGGAAGCAACTTCTAAAAAGACAGCAGAAGTCGAAAATCTCATTGATTCACTTTTGGGGGATGAACTTGTTTCATCAATAACCCGAGTAGGCAGAGGGGGAGCCTTTGCCAATGTGGAAGTTGAGAATATGGCACAAATTGCTCTTGTCTTAACACCAACTACCGAACGCGACAGGAGTGGTGTAGAAATTGTTAAAGAACTTCGTCAGAAAAGTAAAAAGTTGGAGGGGTTCAATAAAATTACATTTGCTGTCAAATCCGTAGGCTTTGCCCTTGCCGGTAAACCAGTATCACTGAGAATTATCGGTTCGGATGATATTATGAGAAAAGAATTGGCAGATTCGATAGAAATCATCATGATGAATACCGATGGGGTAAAGGATATAGAGAGAGATGATAAATCAGGTAAAGAACAAATTGAAATCGTAATAAATAAGGATAAAGCGGCGAGAGCAGAATTGTCCGTGGCTGATATTGCACAAAATATCCGAATAGCCTATGACGGACAGATAGTAACCTCTGTACGGTACGGTGAGGAGGATGTTAATTTTAGGGTTTCCCTTCAAGCCAAGGCCCGCAAAAGTTTAGACTATTTATCAAATTTACTAATCCCCAATAAAAAAGGGCGGCTCATTCCGCTTGGGGAGGTGGCAGGATTTAAAACCGGCCCCGGACCTTTGAACCTTTATCATTATAATGGCGAGAGAGCTGTTACCATTACGGCCAGTGTAAATCAGGATATAACATCCCCAATGGCGGCCACTAAGAGTATAATTGGAAATATAAATCTTGAAAAGGATTGGCAAGAAATGCGTATTCAGACAGGTGGTGAATCGAAAGAATCGAAGTCATCAATGGTTGATCTTTTTATAGCCCTGGCTTTAGCAGTAATAGGCATCTATTTCTTGCTTATAATATTGTTCAACTCATTTTCGCAGCCATTCGTTGTCATGCTTGCCATTCCTTTCGGATTGATTGGAGTTATAGGAGCATTTATTTTACACGACCAAACACTCAGTTTTGTTGGGATGTTGGGAGTTATAGGTCTTGCCGGTGTCGTCGTAAATGACTCATTAGTACTGGTAAATCGTATAAACGGACTAAGAAAGGATGCGGACAATTTGGACATGTTACAGATTGTAATTGAAGGTACAACAAATCGTCTTCGAGCCATTTTAATAACTACCCTTACAACTGTTGCAAGCCTGCTGCCTTTGGCATATGGGATCGGTGGCTCCGATGAAATGATGACACCAATGGCATTGGCACTTGGTTATGGACTTTTGTTTGCCACATTTCTGACGCTTGGTCTGGTACCATGTTTTTATATGATTCAGGTTGACATATCAAAAATGATCTCTGGAATTTGCAAATTCTGCGGGAGGAAAGGATGAGAACATTTTTCCGATTTTTTGCCGAACGCCATAAACTGGCGACCCTTATCACGATTATGATAATAATGCTGGGGGTTAGTACCCTAATGGGTATCAAGCGTGATATTTACCCATATGTCGATTTCGGGATGATGCATATCCAAACGCTTTACCCCGGGGCTTCTCCCGAAGATGTCGAACTTAATGTTACCAACAAAATTGAGGAAGAGTTAAAATCCGTAACCGGAATTGACAATTTTACTTCGTTTTCAATGGAAAATGTCTCGCTGGTAATGGTGACAATAGATATAGACGCTGAAGATCAGGATAAAATAAAAACCGAGATACGCGAAGCTGTCAATCGGGTAACCGAATTCCCGCCGGAGGTCACCGAATCACCGCTGGTGACCGAGATGAGCTCATCCGACATGGAGATTATTGAGATTGGATTAACCGGGGATGTCCCCTATCAACAACTTCGTGAACATGCCCGCTTGTTCGAAAAGAAATTAAAAAATGTTCCCGGGGTTTCTCATCTGAAAAGATTCGGCTACCGTGACAGAGAAATCAAAGTTGAAGTTTCCAGCGATGCAATAAGCAAGTTTCAGATACCGATGCGCGAGATTATCGCCGCCATTCAATTACGGAATATTCATGGGACTGCCGGTTCGTTTGAATCATACACCAGCGAAAAAGATCTGGTAACGCTGGCACAGTTTAACGATCCGATGGAGGTTGGCGATGTCATTGTCCGTTCATCGTTTGACGGCCCGATAATTAAAGTCAGCGATCTGGCAATAGTTAATGACGATTTCGAGGACGCTCGCCTATTATCCCGAATCAACAGCAAACCGGCTATATCATATCTTGTTTTTTTAGACAAAAATAGCGATGCCATAAGAACTATTGATGGCATTAAAGAATTGATACAAAGAGAAAATGAAAATCACTTAGAGACCAAAGTTGTTTACGCTAATGATACTTCAGTGGTCGTTCGCAACAGTTTTGATGTTGTCTTAACAAACGGTTTGTTGGGTTTGATACTGGTCGTTCTACTATTGCCCGTTTTTCTCAATATCAGAACAGCTTTCTGGGTGGCGATGGGAATTCCGGTGACGATGTTGGGAGTCATATTCCTTCTGCCAAAATTTGATTCATATCTTGATACGATTACTTTGACCGGTTTGGTCCTGGTTATTGGGATTATTGTTGACGATGCTATTATTGTGGCAGAAAATATTTATGCCCGACGTGAAAAAGGCGACTCGCCACTGGATGCGGCCGTTAATGGGATATCGGAAGTTTTCCAACCGGTTTTGACAACGATCCTGACGACTTTTCTGGTTTTTGCGCCGATGTTTTTTATGCCGGGTATTTTTGGTAAATTCATTGTTGTTATCCCGCTCGCAATCAGTTTGGCTCTGTTTATTTCATTGGGTGAAGTTATTATAGTTCTTCCGGCTCACCTGCATAAGGGCCTGAAGAAAATTAAAAATTCTACTCAGGCAACAGGCCGCACCTGGTTTAATCCGGTTAGAGAAAGTTTTGGGCGTGCTCTTTATAAAGCGCTAAAGTTTAGGTACATATTTGTTGTTCTATCAATAATCTTATTGATCAGCTCATTATGGTATGCCAGCAACAATATAAAATTTATCCTGTTTCCCGGTTCTTCAGCCCAAAAGTTTTATGTCTTAGTCGAAATGCCGACTGGAACGGCCATAAAGACGACGTCGGAAAAAGTTAAGGAGATAGAACAGCTAATCGCAACTTTGCCGGATGATGAGTTGGCATCGTTTAATACTCGCATCGGTGTCAATGTCATGCTTAATGCCGAAAGCGAAAACTATGGTGCTATGGCGGTAACATTAACACCATACAATCTTCGGACTCGTACCGCTGATAAAATTGTCGAAGAGTTGAGAGCCAAAGCAAAGGATCTTGAAGGATTTAAAGAGATACTCTTTTCGATTGAAACCGGCGGCCCTCCGGTCGGTAAGCCGATAAATATTCGTATTGCTGGCTCCGATGATGAATTAAGAACCAAGCTGGCCGATTCGGTAGAGACATTCATTGCAGCATTAGACGGCGTAAAAGACATCGTGAGAGATGATAAGGGTGGCAAGGATCAGGTCGTTATCGATATTGATTATGACAAATTGTCCAGGCTTGGCCTTACTGTGGCCGATATTGCGCAAAACGTCAGGATTGCCTACGACGGCGAGGTGGTTACGTCGGTTCGGTACGGTGAAGAGGATGTTGATTTCAGAGTGATAATGGATGAAAAGGCGCGTCGGAATATAAATTATCTGCATAATTTGCGGATACCTAACCAGCGGGGTCGCTTGATTCCTTTGAAAGATGTGGCCAGGCTAAAATCAGGACCGGGTAAATCAGATTTTCGGCATTATGATGGTGAGAGGACAATCACAATTGAAGCCGATTTGAATCAGGAGATAGCGACTTCAATTGAAGTTACCGATGCTGTGTTCAATCAGTTTGATATGGAAAAAGATTGGCCCGGTATGCAGTTGGGACTTGGGGGCGAGGTGGTTGAAACCGAGGAATCAATGGCTGGTTTGTACCGCACGATGATAATTGCAATGGTTGCCGTTTATTTTCTATTGGTATTACTATTTAATTCCTTTACGCAACCATTTATGGTGATGGTAGCGATTCCATTTGGAATTATTGGTGTTATTATCACTTTTGGTCTACATGGCGAGCCGTTTAGTTTTGTGGCCATTATGGGTGTAGTAGGCTTATCGGGCGTGGTAGTAAACGATTCCCTTGTTCTGGTAAATCATATTAATCGACTGAGAAAAAAAGCAATCGATTTAGATATGAAAAAACTTGTTGCCCAAGCGACCGGAGATAGACTTAGGGCGATAGTTATGACCACCCTGACTACCGTTGTGGCGCTTTTGCCGTTGGCTTATGGTATTGGCGGGACAGCCGTTTTTATGTCGCCAATGGCTCTGGCACTGGGATGGGGATTGTTTTTTGCCACACCTTTGACATTAGTATTGGTTCCGTCTCTCTATGTTATAGGACAGGATATCGGAAGATTAATTCGGAAGAAAAAATAGCCCCTGTTCCTGTTTATTAATAGAAAATGATTAAAGATTTTGGCGTCCCTTTATTGATGATTTTCGAACTTTTTTGAGGGAATCATCCTTGCAAATACCTGCAAATACTTCCCCGATAAACGAATAAAATAACCTATTAATATATTGAAAGCCAATTGTGTCTTTCAATAGTCAACGCTATGAAATTTTCCGTGTACAAGTTCTTCCCTTAACTGCAACGGTAATATGCCGATATAAAGATAATGGGAAATGGCGCAACAAACGGTGTAATTATATTCGGCGAGAATTTGTTCTCTGCCGACTGGGATAAGATATGTTCTGAAACACCGGAACGGTTTTTGGTTTCTGCCCAATCAGAGCCTGTTATACCTGAGATGAATTGGGCCAAAGGAACTGCCTATGTCGATCTGGAGAATCAAAAATTTTTAAAACCATCATTCTTAAATCAATTAGCCAAATCTTTTGATAAATTGCGTGTAATTGGGATTACCGATTCTGCCACCGAAGAAGAAACTATCAAAATCGCCAAAATGGGCATTTCGGAAGTTCTTACACATAAAGAATATAAATCAAGGGTATCATCATATTTGGCAAAAGATGAAATAGAACCTGCACCAAAAGCCGTAAAAACAAATAACTCTCAGTATGATTTAACGGCACTTATTGGCAATTCCCCGGAAATGCTAAAGATCAAAAAAACTATTGATCAGTTAAGGGACGTTGATTTTCCCAATGCGATATTTTTTGGCGGGACCGGAACCGGAAAAGATTTACTGGCCAAGGTGATGCATTATACCGGCGTTAGGAAAGATTTTAACTTTATCGATGTTAATTGCTCAGCAATACCGGATGGACTTTTTGAATCCGAACTTTTTGGGCATTGCAAAGGCGCCTTCACTGATGCGAAATTTGATAAGATGGGGCTATTTGAATATGCCGAAAATGGAACTCTCTTCCTTGATGAAATTGGCAATTTGAGTATGCCGGCACAGGCCAAGCTTCTTAAAATTTTGGAAAATCGGAGACTGCGTCCTTTGGGAGCGGTGGAAGATAAAGATATTAATGTAAGAGTTTTAGCGGCGACCAATAAAAATTTGGAGGATGAAGTTAAAGCTGGAAATTTTCGCGAGGATCTTCTATTTCGACTGAATCTTATTTCCATATATCTACCACCATTAAGTGAACGCCTGGAAGATATCCCAGCTCTGGCTCAACAAAATTTTGATTTTTATTCGGCTCTTTACAATAAGCCGCATCTATCCATATCGGACAAAGCGATGAAATGTCTTCAAGATTATAATTGGCCGGGAAATGTTCGTGAGCTAAGAAATGTAATTGAACGTACTGTTCTGCTGGCATCATCAAAAAAAATATCGACCAAACAATTGTCCGAGGCAATTTCCAATGGGCGAATCAGTATTATGGATCGGCGCCAAATAATCATTGATGTCCCCAAACAAGGAATATCATTAAAAAACATAGAAAAACAGGTTGTCGGCGAAATTCTCAATTTGGTCGGATGGAACAGATCTGAGGCTTCGCGGATACTTGGGATTTCGCGGGCGCGACTCCGCAGGATCATGGAAGACAACAACCTGCATGACAATCGACGCAAAAATACACCACGCGAGGCAAAATAGCCCGATATCAAATCTCTCCCAAAGATATTATCTTTTAATAAGTTACGCTGATCTCTATCCTTTATTAAAAAATTCGGTGGAACAAAACGTTCCGATTTAATTGGTTTAGACATATTTCTTGAATATCCGCTTTGGTTTAGAGCCTGCTTAAGTTCTTAATGTACATGTGGTTATAATTTAACATCCCTTATTGGCATAGAAATCGCCTATACAGAACCCAGAATAAAGAAAAAACGTTTTTAGCAAAGGAGAAAGCAAATGACGAATTTCAAGACAAACAGATTGATGACGGCGCTGTTTAGCATCGTAATTTTTATCTTTGTGGGTCTTGTCGGTTGTTCGCAGTGCCCAACCGGTATTGATGAGCAGGAATCTGCTGCTTTATTAAAAAGAAGCCTTTCAGCTCAGAAGGTATTGGGCGATGCAGTTTACACAGAAGCTGTTATTTCCGCTTCAGAGGGAGGAACTCTGATACTTAATGATGTCGAACTATATTTCCCGCCAAAGGCGCTGGCCAACGATACATTGATCTCAATTGATATTCCTGATATGTCGGTTTTTGCCAATAATTTTGGTACCAATGGTTTAGTATTTAATGTACCGGTACGTGTTACCATGAGTTATCGTGACGCCGATTTAACCGGAATTACTGAGACCAATATCAAAATGGCCTGGTTTAATGATAGAACCGGTACCTGGGATATTATTGACTGTAAACTTGATAGCGTTAATAAAAGAGTCATAGCTAATGTCTATCATTTCAGTGCATATGGCTTAATATCTGATTAATAATCATAAGGGTAAAGGAACTGTCACATTAGGTAAATATGATGATTAATGAAATCAAAAATACCGGCGGTCTAAAAACCTACGATCCCAATCAATTGCTCTTATTGGCAAAAGATTGGATGAAACAAGGTAATACCACCGTGGCATTCCATCTTCTTAACGAAGCTCTTAAGCAGAAAAGGACAAGCGAAGATTTGCAGATCAGAGGTGAAATAGCCAAAGAATTTGGTCGGGCATATATGCAGGATAGTCAATGGGAAAGAGCCGAAGAATCTTACAATCAGGCACTGTCAATATTTCTTGAAAATGGTGATTATGGTGCGGCGGCTGAATCTATCAGAAATCTGGCCAATATGAAATTCCAGCTTGGTCAATTTGATGATTCAAACTCGCTCTGTCAAAAGGCTATCGACTTGGCCATAAAATCGGGTAATTTTCAGTTACGTGCAACAATTCTCAATACTCAAGGTGCAATCAAATCAATTCGAGGCAATCAGAGAGAATCAATAAAAATCTTTGGACTTTGCTTATCTGATTTGAGACGATCCGGAAATAAATCACATCAGGCACATATTCTCCATAATATTGGTTTGGCGAATATGGAAATTGGAGAATTCCCGAAAGCCAAATGTATCTTTGAGGATGCATTGGCCCTTGCAATGGAAGTCAAAAACTCCAACCTTGTCCAGATTTGTTATCACAATATGGCACGTCTACAACTCAAAATGGATGATATCGTGGCTGCAAGATCACTGGCAAGGGCCGCCCGAAAGCTTCTTCCTTCCGTACAATCTCCATCTCTGGAGACCGATCTGGCTCTTATTGATGCGGAAGTCCAGAAGTCATCGGGTAATCTAATAATGGCGGAGCATATTCTCGCCGAGGCTTTGGATCTGGCACGGGAAAATAAATTGCTTCAGCAAGAAGCAGAAATACTATATGAAGCCGGATTAGTTTCAATTGAACTCGGTGATAACAATATTGCTCGTTCGCGATTGGAAGCGGCCATTACGCTGCTTAAGAAAACCGGCGGCTCACAATTGAATAAAGCTGTCGAAAAATTAAAGAATTTGGAAACATCGGCGAAATTGTAATATGGTGAACAACTATAATACAAATACTAACGAAATCGGATTAGTAGCCGATAGCAGGTGGGTTAGGACCCTAAACGAATTACTGGACCTTGCCAAAACGGCGAGTCTGGAATTTCAGTACGATAGATCCCTTAAATATCTAATATCAATGGAAGAGTTGTGGGAGACAAAAAGTCTCCCCACTTTTTCATTGGATCTTCGATTTGAACTTCATAATGAAAAGGGTCAGGTTCTTGCAAAACTTGGAAGATATAATGAAGCAATAAAAGAGTATGAAAAACTGCTTGAATATTGCAGGGATCAAGAGCTGATGCCTCGAAGGGTCAGTGTTTTTTTAGAAATAGGCCAATTATTAGCCAAAATAGGCGATTTTGATAGAGCGCTCGGTTATGTTCATAGATCATTATCGGGCTATCGCCGTCTGAACGATTCTCAGGGTATTTGCAGCAGTCTCCGAAATCTGGGCGTAATATATTGTAATCTTGGCGAATTTAATGATGCCGAGGTAGCATTCGAAGAAGCAATTGAAATCGCTTTGCAGGAAAAATTGCATATTCTCTATGCCGATCTTTTTAACAATCTCGGCACTATAAAGAATATAAAAGGAGATTGGACAGCCGCGTTGGAATGCTATTTCAAGGCGAAAGATGTTTACGAGCATGAGAATGAAATCAGAAAAAGCGCTTATACTATGAATAATATTGGCATTACTTTATTGGAGCAAGAGCAGTATCAAAATGCCAGAGATTTGTTCCATGAAGCCTTAAAAGTTGGAAGTTCGATTTGTGATGGAACGTTGCTTCTGATTCTTAATTTAAATCTTACTGATCTCTCTCTAAAGGCTGGCGATTATGAAGATGCCGGTAAGTACTGCCAGGCAACGGAAAAATATCTCTATGAAAAGAATCTAAAAAACTCTCAATGGGTAGAGATGAAAAAATTGGCCGGCAAGATTTCAATTCATGAGAAAAAATATGATAAGGCGCTATTTCAGTTTGACGAAGCACATGATTTGTCCAAAGAGTTGGGTTTACAGTTTGACGAGGCAGAATTGCTTTTCGAAAAGGGAAAACTTTATTTTGAGACTGAAAAGCATATGCAAGCCCTACAAATGCTCGAAAAAGCTTATAAGCTATTTCACAAATTTAAGACACCGAATCTTGCGGAAAAAACTGAAAATCTTATTGACTCCATAGAAAAATTATATCTAAAAGTTTTTGAAGCGATGGCTTTTAAGGTTGATCAAAAAGATCCATATACCAAAGGTCACTCCGATCGAGTCGCGAACTTGGCTCTATTGATAGCCCAAAAGCTGGGGTTGAATAATCAAAAAACCAAAGAAATAGTGGCCGGAGGCTTATTGCATGACCTGGGAAAGCTGAATGTACCTGATGAAGTGTTAAAAAAGGACGGAAAACTTTCGCCGGAAGAGTTTGAGGAAATAAAAAAACATCCCGAAAATAGCGTGCGTGCATTGTCCGGTATTCATCTGCCCTGGGATGTCATTTTATTAATTAGACATCATCATGAGAAATTTGATGGTACCGGTTACCCATCCCAATTGCAGGGCGAAATGATTCCTCTGGGGGCACGTATATTGTGTGCCGCCGATGTTTTTGATGCCCTCACTTCTGACCGACCATATCGTAAGGCTTTTACTGCCGAGAAGGCACTTAATATTATGAGTGATGATATGAAATCGTCTTTTGATCCAATGATATTGGAGACTTTAATAAACATTATCAATAGCGGGCAAGCAGCTCCAATTATTAATCGACAAACAGCCCCTGATGAGTTATATCATATCTGGTCACAATGCAGACTTGAAGATTCTTCAGTCCGATAATAGATTTTTTTAATTATCCAAACAAGCCGAAAAATACATGTCACCAATATGGCACAAATCAATTTTTCGGTAATTATTATTTTTACATGTGGTTGGTATTATTTGGCGTCCCTTTATAGAAGATCTTCAAACTTTTTTAAGGGAAGTTGCGTAAGCTACCGAAATTAACGAATTTTGTTAAGCCATTGCTATTCCATTCATGACAATATATCAAACGCTTATGTTTCCAGCTTTATGAGAATTTCAAATGTTATCAAATTTAAGATATTCATCAATTTTATGATTTGAATCGATATTTATAAGCTTGGTACTCCGCCATTTTCTAATTCCACTTAAATTTACGCGAGATTAGATATCGGGGAAATCTATTTTGCCTATATTTCATATTTATAATTGCATCTGCAACGAATTTAGACTATTTTGGCCTGTGTCCATATGAAAAACGCTAATAAAAAATATTTCAAACGTGATATTATGTCGCTGGAAACCATTTTTGATTTCATTTCTGACTTTTTTACCGGGAATGACATTGCTGCCTCAAATAGATTTGCTGTGGATTTATCTATTGAAGAAATCTTTACAAATATGATTAAGTATCAAAATGAGAGCCATGATGATATTGCGCTTGAGCTAAAAATTGAAAAAGAAAAACTAATAATTATTTTTACCGGTTACAATGTCGAATATTTTGATATGAACAACGTCCCGAATGTAGATACCGGTGCCCCGCTTAAAGAAAGAGAAGTTGGCGGACTGGGTCTCTTGTTAGTTAATAAACTAATGGATAAAATTGATTATAATTACAATAAAAATATCTGCCGAATCATCTTAACAAAGACTCTGGAGGAATAGAAATGTTTGATATAAAAGTTGATGATAATAAATGTATAATTTTATCCGGGCGACTGGACGCTTCCCAGGTTGATAAAGCCAATTCCATCCTGAATTCCATCTCGGAATCAAGTATTGTAGATTTTGCAGATTTAGAATATATTTCAAGTGCCGGTTTGGGTGTGTTTTTGGCCACCCAAAAAAGATTAAGCGAGTCAGGAAATAAACTTAAATTAAGGAATCTAAGCAATCACATAAATGATGTTTTCCATTATGCTGGTCTTTATAGAATTTTTGAAATTGAATAATCCTCACTTTCAGATTCTATTATTTCCTTGATTTACTGACAATAATTGGCTATATATTCATATTCGAGGAAATAATACCTATATCAATAATGGGTTTCCTATGTATAGACGCATTTTATCGGGTTTATAAATATAGTCTCTATAGGCGGGAGAACATATACTAATTTATTGGTAAGAGGGGGAGGAAATAAGTTATAGCACAATTATTGTGCCGTTATATATTTTTTCCGGTAATTATTTTGAATTATCGTCCAACTTTTTAATGTACCATCTGTAATTATGTCAAATGATAAGGATTTAAAGCTGGTTAATTTATGCCTTAAGGGAAATAAGAAGGCATTTGAGGAGCTAATTGACAAATATCAGCGCACAATTTTCAATGTCGCGTTGAGGATGGTGAATGATTATGATGACGCAAAAGATATCTCTCAAACAGTATTTATTAAGGCTTATAACAGGCTGGATACGTTTAGGCCAAATTATAAATTCTTCAGTTGGCTCTATCGGATGCTCATCAATGAATCACTCAATTTCCTTGAGAAGAAGAGGCAACATATGAAGCTGGATCGGGATATGATTTCAAAGGATTTGAATCCGGAAGAGCGTTATCATAAGAATGAATTAAATAAAATCGTTGATGAAGCCGTGGGCGATGTACCAATTGATTATCGCGTTGCAATAGTATTTCGTCACTTTGCAGATCTTTCATATAAAGAACTGAGCTTTGTACTGGATATTCCCGCGAAAACCGTAAAATCAAGATTATACACCGCCAGGCAGGTTCTGGCGAAAATATTTGCAGATCGGGGTATTAAAGCATATGAATAAAGAATATTGTATAGAACTGATCCATTCTGAAATTGATGGAATAATTTCTCAGGAAGAAAAGAAACAGCTCCATCAATATCTGGCCCTGAACCCGGAAATGAATCAATTGTATTTACAACTGGTCAATTCTCAAAATGTTCTAAATCAAGCGGTTGATATTGACTCCCCCCCCGAAATGAAAGCTGAAATTTTAAATTCAATTGATCAAAATAAATACGCCTCTTCAAAAAATAAAAATCTGACATCTTATGTCAAAAATATCATGATGAATACCAAACTTTCGCCAAAGTATGCATATTCTTTTTCAGTTGGTTTGGTGTTTGGCGCATTTGCAATTTTTGTTTTGAATTATGGTGTAGATAATTTTGCGAATAATGATTCAAAAATAAGCGGTACAATCATTTCCAGTAGTTTTTCCGATGATTATGAAATTGTTAATAATCTGGATATTGATAAGCCTGAAGTTTCGGGCAATATTAAAATAAGTCAGACCTCTGAGTATGTCGGACTTGATTTGTTTTTGACTTCCGAAAAAGAAGTTGAAATTGTTGGAGAATTTAATTCAAACGAGCTTGGTTTTCTTTCTTTTATCCAGAATCAAGATAGAGCAGAGAAACTAAATTCAGAAGCCGGTTCTTTAAAATTTATTCATCAAGGGTCAAATAGTTATAATATTCTCTTCAAAAACAAGGCGGTCAATCAATCGCAATTAGTACTGAGTATATTTTCAGACAGGTTAATATATAGGAAGGAAATAATATTAGAATCATTGTAATAATTGGAAAGGTCAAATATCGAATAGTTTCAAATTAATCACCAACTTCTCAATTATTCAATTGTATTTGAATTAAACACGGGAATGAAAACAAATAAGAGAATCTATTAACCAGGAGGTGTAGCATGGCAAATGAAGCAAAAAGCCACCCGGGACGCGGGAAAACTAAAGTATGGATCGGCGTGATTATTGTCGTTGTAGCGGCAGTAGTCATAGTATCTTTAACCGATTTCTCACCTGAAGGAGAGGATGTCCGGGGAGCTATTGGCGTAGCCGAAAAATACCGGGCTGAGCAGATTACCGATGCGGATGTAAGTCTAAATGAAACGGAAATTCAAAAGCTATTGCAGGATGATCAAATTCTGGCTTTGCTTGAGGATAAGGAGCTGATGAATGCTATTGCCAGGACCGATAACGCCGCATTTCAAGCAATTGCTGCATTTGGTCCCAATCTTGCCTTGGCAATGAGAGATGAAGCACCCGAGGTCATGGAAGCATTGCACCAAGCCTCGCTGGAAGAGTTGGATGCTTTTGGGAAAGCTATACCGGTATCGATAGAAGACCGCAAAATTTTTCTTGGAGTTATAAGAGATGCCAATCCTTCCACCTTTAAGGCACTTATGGATGCCCCGGCGGCTATGTTTGATGCCCTTAGAAAGGCTGATCGAGATAATCTGGATGCGATAAGAGATGCAACACCGGCGGCGATATTTAAAGTCCTTGAATCGGCCAAGCTGGAAACATATAACGCCATCAAGAAAATCAGCGAGCAATCATTT
Source organism: uncultured bacterium (assembly GCA_965602655.1). Lineage (GTDB taxonomy): Bacteria > Zixibacteria > MSB-5A5 > GN15 > PGXB01 > JAAERC01. The sequence goes on along the minus strand of CBFCZE010000023.1, from coordinate 13,620 downwards.
AAGTCGATTCGTGATGCCAGTCCAGTCAGACTTGCGGCAATAAGAAAAGCATCTACAGCTTCCTATGCTGCCTTCAGCAATGCTCGTCAGGCTACCATGAAAGCATTGTGGGATGCAAAGTTTGACCGCTTGGAAGCCTTTCATGGTGCCCAGGCAGATGCCTTGAATGCCCTGCAAAAGGCCAATCCGGTATTGATGTCGACTTTACAAAAGGTTAATCCGATGTTTGCGATAGCCCTTGCGGAAAGACAGGACTTTAAAAAGGAAATATTACAAAGAGCCAATATAGATTTTGAATAATTTTCCGGTGATATAATAGCGGATAGGCAAATGGGGGTCTTTCATTTGAAAGACTCCCAATATTGACTCACATTAGCACGCTCGATGGCTACCGAAGGCTTTGCGCTCCAGCAATAAATCGGGTTCAGCCAGGAGAACTGCGGTCACCACCGCGGTTTCTCCTTTTTGTGCGTTTATAAAATTTGGTTTTCAGCTTGGGGATATAAAATGTTTTTATCAAAAATGTTCCGAAAATTTTCTGCCATTAACACCAGCAATATGACTTTTCTCCTTTTGATTGTCTTTATTCTCTTAATAAATTCCAGTTCCAAAGCACAGTTCAGCTTTTATGAAACCAAAAATATGAAATTGATATATTACGGTGAACTTCAGTCATACCTGGTGTCACACGTCGCAAGATGTTATGAGAATTCTTTCAGGTTTCATAGTAATCATTGGGACTATAAACCATCCGAAGATATAACAATACTCCTTTACGATTTATCTGATTTCGGTAATGCCGGAGCCAGCAGTATTCCATGGAACAGTATTTCAATAGCTATTGCTCCCAATAATTATACGTACGAAACCCTGCCGGCCAATGAGAGAATGAATTGGGTCATGAATCATGAAATGGTACATGTTGTCGCATTAGATAAATCGGCCGGTCGTGATAATTTTTTTAGATCGCTATTTATCGGCAAAGTTGGGGTAACCTCAGAACATCCTTTGAGCATGCTTTACGGTTATCTGACCAGCCCGCGAAGATCGGCGCCAATTTGGTTTCATGAAGGAGCGGCCGTATTTCATGAAACCTGGATGGCCGGAGGTTTGGGCCGCGCTCTTGGTTCATACGATGAAATGGTATTCAGAACAATGGTGCGTGATAATAATCGTTTTTATGACCCGATAGGACTCGAATCAGAAGGAACCAAAATTGATTTTCAAATAGGTGTAAACTCATATTTATACGGAACCAGATTTTTTAGCTATCTCGCTCTTCAACACAGCCCTGAAAGTCTAATTGATTGGATTTCAAGAACAAAAGGAAGTAAAAGTTATTTCCTTTCGCAGTTTAATAAGGTGTATGGAATTTCTTTAAATAAAAAATGGAATGAATGGGTAGCATGGGAAAAAGAATTTCAGCAAAAAAATCTTGATTCTATCAGACAGTTTCCCATAACAGATTTTAGAGATCTTTCATTAAAACCGCTGGGCTCAATTTCCAAAGCATATTTTGACAGCACAAATAATAAACTTTATGCGGCTTTAAATTATCCCGGTCAAATCGCCCACATTGCATCAATAGACTTGTTAACCCGTGATATTAAAAAAATCTGTAATATTAAAGGCGGAGCTCTTTATTATGTCACATCCTTAGCGTATGATCAGGAATTATCAACATTATTTTATACTACCGATAATCATGCCTGGCGAGATATTAAGTCGGTAAATATAAAAACCGGTAAATCAAAAATGCTTCTGAAAGATGCAAGAGTTGGCGACATTGTTTTCAATAAGGCCGACAAATCAATTTGGGGTATCAGGCATTTCAACGGTATTTCTGCACTTGTAAGAATCCCTTATCCTTACGATAAATGGAATTTGATATATTCCTGGCCGTATGGCAAAGACATTTATGATATTGATATTTCACCCGACGGTAAAATGCTGACATCGGCCCTAGCAGAAATAAGCGGGCGTCAGACATTAATTATGATGGGCATTGAGAATTTGGTCGCCGGCGATACGACATATAAAACCATATTTGATTTTGGCAACAGCAATCCTTCTAATTTTATTTTTTCAGAGGATGGTAATTATTTATATGGTTCATCATATTATTCGGGCGCATCCAATATTTACAGATATGATCTCAGGGCCGATTCGATGGAGGCTGTTACCAACAGCGAAACCGGATTTTTTAGACCATTACCGATATCTGATGATTCCTTAATTGTTATGAATTATACCGGAAAAGGATTTATGCCGGTAAAAATTGCCGACACCACAATTGAAGATATCAGTGCGATACAATTTTTGGGCCAGCAAATAGTTACAAAACATCCGGAGGTGAAAGAATGGGTAATCGATTCACCGGCGTCCATTAACCTTGATACCCTGGCCGTAGACTCGGGCAGCTTCAACGGCCTCAGGCATATTAATCTGGCCTCATTATATCCTATCGTTGAAGGATACAAACATTACACATCGGTTGGCCTCAATGCCAATTTTTCAAGTCCTATTGGATTTCATAATGCCTCAATCTCGACCTCATATACGCCCAGTCGGGGGATTTCAAATGATGAAAAATGGCATGCAAAAATCAATTATAGTTATATGGGCTGGGCTCTGCATGCAAAGTACAATGCCGCTGATTTTTATGATCTGTTTGGCCCGACCAAATCCAGCCGCAAAGGATATTCATATGGGTTTAGCTACAAAAAAACATTGATATATGATGACCCGATAAATCTCAGTTATAATCTCCATGCAACCGGATACGGTGGACTGAAGCGGTTACCGGATTACCAGAATGTAGCTGCCAGCTATGATAAATTTTTCACTTTCGGTGGCAGTATAACTTATCGCAACCTGCAGGCATCACTGGGGGCAGTAGATTATGAAAAAGGATTCAAATGTCAAATAAGTTCATCCAACAATTATGTTTTGGAGAAATTATATTCCCGGATAATTTCCAATTTAGATTTTGGAATTCCATTACCGATATACCACTCATCATTTTGGCTTAGAACTTCATCCGGCTATTCATTTGGAGAGGTGGACGAATCTTTTGCCAATTTCTATTTTGGCGGGTTCGGGAATAATTGGGTTGACTATTCATCAATAAAACGGTACAGACGGTATTATAGTTTCCCGGGGGTAGAATTAAATAAGATAGCAGGCGTAAATTATGGCAAGGCGATTGCCGAATTTTCATTGCCGCCCATAAGATTTCGCCATCTGGGATTTCCCGCATTTTATGCAACCTGGATCCGCCCGGCCGTGTTTGTTTCGGCCCTCGTAACCAATGTTGATATTGAAGTACTCAGAAGGACCTATTATAATATCGGTATGCAAATTGATTTTAGAATGCAATTATTATCTCATAACAAGCTGACATTTTCTGTAGGATTTGCGGCAGCTTTTGAAAAGAGTCATAAAATTTCCGATGAATTTATGGTATCTTTAAAAATACTATGATTGAATTTATCAAATTCGCTGTCAGCCTGATGCCTGTTTTTGTTTTCCTGATAGCTTTAATATTCTTGGATAGTTTCAAACTTATATCATTACAATCAATATTTATATGTATCATCGCCGGGTGTGTATCCGCTGTTATTGGAATGACATTCAATAACCTGTTTATTGTGCGACTGTCTTTTGATGTCGGTAGTTTTTCCCGATTCATTGCTCCTATTATTGAAGAGCTGTTAAAGTCTATCTATTTAGTTTATCTATTTAAGACAAAACGAATTGGTTTTACAGTTGATGCAACAATTTATGGATTTGCCTTAGGCGCCGGTTTTGCCGTAATTGAAAATATTTACTATTTGAATACGCTAACAAATGCAACTGTCTTCCTCTGGATATTGCGCGGTTTTGGTACGGCCATAATGCATGGAAGTACCGTCGCCATTATGGCCATGATATCTAATTGTTTGGCAAATCGGAGACAATCAACGTCTGTCATAATACTTATTCCGGGGCTGATAACCGCTATTATTATTCATATAATATTTAATCTTTTTTTCCTGCCTCCGGTATATTACACGATAATTATATTAATCGTGTTTCCATCATTGATTGCCGTTGTTTTCAATCAGAGCGAAAACGCAACCAGGAACTGGCTGGGAATCGGGATGGATGCTGACGTTGAATTACTGGAAATTATTACTGAGGGACAAGTGACAACCACAAACATTGGCAAGTATTTGAATTCTTTTCAATCAAAATTTAATAAAGTCGTTATTGCTGATATGCTATGTTATCTTCGAATATATTTGGAACTGGCAGTGGGAGCCAAAGGTTTGCTTATGATGCGTAATGCGGGATATAATATTGCTCCCGATTTGGAAATAAAGAGTAAATTGGAAGAACTTAAGTACCTGGAAAAAAGCATAGGCAAAACAGGCTTATTGGCTATTTCACCATTACTTCATTCAAGCAATCGAGATGTCTGGCAATTGTACCTTTTGAGGAAGTAAATTAATGGAGCTGTAAAACACAGCTCAATATGACCAACATAAATTGTGATTTGTATTTGATAAATATGCGACGCAAAATATTTTGGCGTCCCCAAGGGGATTTGAACCCCTGTCGCCGCCGTGAAAGGGCAGTGTCCTAGACCGAGCTAGACGATGGGGACGCAAACTGTGCCGGTCAGTATAATAAAATATATAAAACTGTCAAGCCAAATAATCAGCCTTATTTTTATTTCCAAAACTATTAAAAAATCTGAAAAATTTACTTTAAAAGAACCATTTTCCTGGCAATAAAATTATCCTCGATTGACAAATGATAAAAATAGATTCCGCTGGCGACTGGATTATTGTTGAAATCAGCCCCGTTCCAATCAATCGAATGGAATCCGGATAGTAACCTTTTATCAATCAGAGTAATTACCTTTTCACCAAGAATATTATAAACAGACAAGTTGACATTTTGACCCCTCTTCAACATAAAATCTATTGTAGTTGATGGATTAAACGGATTGGGATGATTCTGGAACAGATAAAAATTATCAGGTATCTGATCGTTCTCGGAAAATGGGATATCGGTGGTTATATTATACTTATATTCCGCCCCGATTGCAGTCAATTTTAAACTCTCAAGATTATTCGCTGCCACTACTGCAAAGACAGCCGTATCGGATTGTCCTGCGCCAAGATTAAAAGGTCCGGTCGATATTATTTGAGCCAAATCAATCTTGGAGGTGTTGGTGATATCAACCAAACCTTCCGAAAGGGCGGCAAATTTGTCCGCCTCGGACCAGATATAATATTCTGCAACTGCAATATCTCTCAAACGATACGAAGCCACGCCTTCAGGATTTATTACTGCCAGACCGCGATAGTTACTATCTTCATTGTAACCGTTGAGAAAATACATATATCCCAGATTTTCATCGGCCGAGTACCCGCCACAGTTAAAATAAGAAATTATATCCCAGTCAAAAAACAACCCGGCATAGATATTATTTATTGAAACAGCGCTACTGTTTTTAATAGAATACTCCAGGAGTATAAAATTGTTATCAGGATAGCTGTTCCAACTATATGTTTTTTGCCGTAACTCAAGCCCCAATTGATTTTCGGCAAAACTATCATTAAATATCGATACTGTCTCCTGGTCAGCTTTCTGGCCGGGAGCAGATACAACTATCTCGCCGCCTTTTTTGACGGCAAAGTCATTATCAGAATCCCCTCTAAAATTTCTGGCGCCGTCTGAAATATGATTTACGTCGATACCAACCAAAAAGGCTGCTTCATAAAGATGATTATTACTCCCATTGAATGAAAAGCCGGCTTTATTCAGCGGGAAAAAACTGTTTGGCCCAAAACCGTACTGACCAAAATCAGAAATAGTAAATGAAATCGTGCCGGTCTCATGCGTAAAAAATCCCGGTTTCCCGAATCCGTCTTTTTCGCCCACCCTGACAAAAATCTTTACATCTTTTGAATAATCACCGTCACCGTTCAGTGTCATATCGACAGAAAGGATGCGACCTTCTTTAACGGCATCATCGACCGTAACTTGAAATTGAATATTTCCCTCAACAATCTGACCGCTGTCGATATCCCCAAAATAAATTGTCGGTGTGAGTACTGATAATCCTTCATCCCAACCGATTACATTCCCGGACACGTTATATACTATATTTCCCATATTTGTAACAGCCAAATCACCGATTGCCGTTTCGCCCGGGTTAGTTAATGACCCGTCGAAATAGCTGATTCTTAAATCAGAATCAAAGGCAGGTGTCAGATAATCAATCGCCGCCGGAATATTAATCAATCCCCAGCCATAATTATTATTTGGCGGTGAACTTTCTTCTGGATATGACCTGCATGATGCCAATAGTGCTTCCTTTATTTCAGCGGCGGTGGAATTGGGGGCATATTGTCGTAGAATCGCCACCGCGCCGGAAACGTGCGGAGCCGCCATCGATGTCCCGGTCATGGAATCATAATCTCCATCGGGGACTGACGAAAGAATGGCAACACCCGGTGCCACGATATTAGGTTTAATTGATACGCCATCGCAGTCTGAGGGCCCCCGTGACGAACTTGATAAGACTTTATTATCAGTACCTGTCAAATGATTAAAAGCGCCAACCGCAAAACAGTCGAGTGAATCATTGGCGCGATTGGCCGGATTGGCAATTGTCTGCGGCAATGAACCTTGATTGCCGGCGGCAAAAATATTAACAACTCCAAGCGCTTCGGTATTATCGATTAGCTCCCAAAGAAAATCATTACATCCAACAATTTCGTTGATAGTTCCCCAACTGTGATTGATAACATCAGGAACATCGCTGAATGTATTGGGGTCTCCGTCCGGGTCGGCCGCCCACTCAAAGGCATCGATTATTGAAGCATACGGCAAATCAATAACGGCCGCCGAAATCCATTTTGCATCAGGAGCTACACCGATAGTATCGTCGGTATTGCTATCATGCCCAACCATTATGCCCATGACATGGGTTCCGTGCATCTGAAGAAATTCACCCGCTTCGGTTAAAAAATGCGGGAACGGTTGTTTTCCGAAAGGATCATACCAGGCGGCCAGAGAATCACCATCGTGCCCCTTCCAGCTATCAAAAAGAGCCGGGTGAAGACCATCAACACCGGTATCAAACGAACAGATAACACTCCCTTTACCTGTCAGCCCTTGCGCCCAGGCCTCCGGCGCCCTAATTACTTCCAAATTTGGCCGGACTTCGGTTGAAAGATTTGACGAAAGCGAAGGGTCTGCTTTTTCCGGCTTTTCCGGCATTATTGATTCAATCTTTGGTATTGTCCGGATCGATACAATATCAGGATGTTTGGCCAACGACTCAAGTTCGGAGATTGCAATTTCAGTAGTAATGCCATTTATCAACCAGTGCCCTTTTGTGTTTTGAGATAATCCTGAAATTTCATAGCTCATAAGAGTCTCTAATAAATCTTTTTGAGATTGTACTGATTGTGTCCTGAGACTGCTGATTCCAACTCGATGGCGTTCGGCATTTGTTTTGTATTTGTTTGTTAACTCTTTTCGTAATTCAACAGGTGGTTGAGAATTTTTGACCAGAATGAGAATTTCTATTTTATCAGATCGATTGATACCTTTGGTTTGCCCGGCCAATTCCTGTGACAAAGTCCCGGCAAAACCGGGAAAATTCAGCATAATGGCCGTTATTATCAAGGCAGTTATTTTGGTAAATCTTCTCATATTTTATACCCGTTATTTAACTCATTATCTATAAGCGAGTTTCGTGCCATCGAGCAGGATATCGAAGTAATATTAATCTATTGGTTCATAATAACTTATAAAATAGCATTAAACTTATCAAATGGCAAGTATGAAATCTGATTATCATTGATTCGCATTAGAATTCACCTATTAAACAATATTATAAATAAAAAAAGCCGCCACGAAAAATCATAGCAGCTCTTTTCTACCGGTTAAGCCGGTATCTATTATCCTTACCGTCCGTCTATAAAACGATTAAGCTTTCAGAATGTTTGAATATTCTTTGAGTTTTTTAAATTTTTTTAAATTTTTTTAAGAAAAAACCATTAAAAATCATGATTGCTAAACAATTTCCTAATAAAAAAGACGCCCGCAACCACCACGGGCGTCTGTATCCAGGTGACACTTTAAGAAGTAACACGGTCCCAGTCCATTGAAACCGCTTTTTATAGTCAAATAATAGTCTACTCCTTAGTCGCTGTAATACTCTTTTCATTAACGAGTGAAAAGGATAAATGTTCCAGTTCCATCGACATATTTTCATTTCTCAGGAAAACATTATCGGGAACTTTAAGATTGATCGAGGCAAAATTAAGAATACCCCTTACCCCTGCTTCAACAATATCATCGACAATATATTGCGCCACTATTGCCGGAACCGCAATAATTACAAGATCAATATTGTTCGTCTTTAAATTTTCTTTAAGATTTGCAATATCGGAAACCACTATCCCCTTATGATTTGAACCGATTTTTCTTTGGTCGTTATCGAAAATCATCTTGATGCTAAATCCCTGTCGCTGAAATTCCTTATAGCCGACCAAAGCCGATCCAATATTACCGACACCGACAAGGGCAACATTCCAGACACGATCCAAACCGAGAATATTGGCAATTCTTTTTTTCAACTCGGTAACCGGATAGCCCAGTCCCCTGGTCCCAAACGAACCGAAGAAGGAGAGGTCTTTTCTGACCTGAGCCGGAGTCAGTTTTTCATGCTCGGCTAACTCTCTGGAGGATATTGTCTTATAATTCTGCTTTTCTAAAATAGAGAGGATTCTATAATAAAGCGAAAGTCTATGAATGGTTGATTCCGAAATTTTCTTTTTGCCGTCATCAGTCGCCAAAATAATCCCCGAATATTTCATCCGTTTTACCAGATTATGTGAATTCATTCACAAGTTACAATTCCCGGCCAAAACTGTCAAGTGAAAAATGTCACAAAAAGTTATACCTTTTCACATCTTACAAATAGTCATATTATACGCAGATTATTAACTAAAATTGTATTCATTATTTATACTCAGACAACAATTCTGGGGATTTTCTCATTAATCCGGCTTAAAATCTCATAATTGACCGTATTGGCCCAGTCGGCCAGCAAATCGGCGGATATTGCCTCCTCTCCGTTTTCTCCTATAAGCGTAGCCGGCTCTTCAAGTTTGATTCCCGGTATATCGGAGATATCGACCATCATAAGATTCATACATACTCGTCCCCGTACCGGAGCCCTTTTCCCCCTTATTAATACATGAGCCAGATTGGAAAGCGAGCGATCATATCCATCGTAATAGCCGATCGGCAATACCGCCAGCTTTGTTTGGGAGGTTGTTCGAAAGGTGCACCCATACCCGATAAAAGAATTGGGGGAAACATCCTTTATCTGAATTACCCGCGTATACCAGCTTAAGGCAGGTTTTAGTATTTTATTCGACCGACCCTGAAGACGATATGAAAGATAAGTTTCTTTCGACGGCCATAATCCATAAAAGGCGATTCCGGGACGGACCAAATCAAATTTGGTCTTTTCAAAAAGAAGCAAAGCCGCCGAACAGGCGGTATGTCGCAAGACCGGTTTTAGACCTAATTTCTTTACTTTTGTAACTGCCTCATTAAAATTCCTTAACTGATTGTTGGCAAATGAATGATCGGTAGTATCTTCGATATTGGCAAAATGAGTCGAAATCCCTTTTAGTCTTAACTGCGGATATTTTTTAATAACCTTTACCGCTCTTTTTATTTTATCCGGTTCCATTCCTTGTCGATTGGTACCGGTTTCAATTTTCAGATGAATTGGAACCGACTTTTTATACTTTTCACTCAATTTTCCCAGCTGCGATATGGTTTCAATACTATAAACCGTCGGCTCAAGGCCGTAATCAATAACAGCCGACAAATCATTCAAAGCAATATACCCAACCATAAGTATTTTACGGTCCCAGCCGAATTTCCTGGCCAGAGTAGCCTCATCCAGAGAATGCAGTGCAATATATTGAATGTTCGTTTTCTTTACTTTCAGAAGAAGCGAGATAATTTCGGCCAGCCCATGTCCATAAGCGTTGGCTTTCAAAGCAATCGCAATCTGCCGCCTTCCGGCCAGTTTGCGAATCGTTTTGATATTTTTCTTTATCGCCCCCGAATCAATTTCAAGCCAGTTTAAGAATTTTTGTTTCATAAAGGTGGAATTTATATGAAAACAGTAATCTCTGCAATTAAAAACGATTATGTCATCATATCCAAATATTCCATTGAAAAGATTTTTATTGAATTTATAATATATAGATTCATATAATTATAATGGAGAGAAATGCATGCTCGAAAATATTGAAGTAAATATAAAAAATGTAAAAGAGAGAATAAAAACCGCCGCCGAAAAATCGAACCGGAAATCAGAAGAGATTACTCTGGTAGCGGTCTCGAAAAGATTTCCCGCCGAGATTATCAAAACGGCGGTAAAAAACGGTTTAACCGATATCGGCGAAAGCCGTTTGCAGGAGGCGGAACCAAAAATAAATGAACTCGGCAATATCGCCCGGTGGCATATGATAGGCCATCTGCAAACAAATAAGGTAAAAAAAGCAGTGCCGCTGTTTGATTTGATACAATCGCTTGATTCGTTTAAACTGTCCAGTGAGATTAATCGCCAGGCCGAACTTCTGGACAAAAAAATCAATTGTCTGCTAGAGGTTAACTCATCCGGGGAGGATTCAAAATATGGATTCAGCCCCGATGAAACTTTGGATACAATAAAAAAAATAATGGATTTTAAATATATTAATCTTTGCGGATTAATGACAATCGGTCCATACACCAACGATTTAAATTCTATCCGCCGGGCTTTCATTTTAACGCGGGAATTGTTTATCAATGGTCAAAAAATTGTCGGAGACAATTTTTCTACTCTTTCGATGGGGATGTCCTCGGATTATGAACTGGCGATAGAAGAAGGTTCAACTATGGTGAGGGTTGGGACAGCGATTTTTGGTATCCGCCCGGTTTAGACAATTTGTATCGTGCAAAATAAAATGTAATAGATTGGAAAAAAAATGGGACTGACGCCAAACGAAATCAGAAATCAGGAGTTTTCCTCATCGATGAGAGGATACACTCGCTCCGAGGTCGAGGCTTTCAAGGAAGCGGCCGCCACTGCTCTTGAAGAGGCAAAAGTCGAATTGCTTAAGCTGACCGAAGAGAATAAAGCACTTAATGGAAAATATCAGGATCTAAAAAATCTTGAAGAAACGCTGAAATCATCGGTCGTCGAAGCGCAAAAAGGAGCCGAGCAGACTGTTAATAATTCTAAAAAAGAGGCGGAGCTGATTATCACCGATGCCAAACAGAAACGGGACGATATCATCGAGGAAAAACATCGCAAACTGGCCGAACTGGAAACACGGATTCATGAACTTGAATTCACCCGCAAAAGTTTTTATGCCAGATTAAAAAGCGAACTTGAAAGTTATCTGAAACTTATCAATCATGCCGAATTTGATTCATCGGTGGAAATAAAGCATCCCGATGAACCGGGCCTAAACCATATTACAGAACATATTCGCCCCGATAGCGCGGCAAAGGATGAATAGATGTCAGAAGATTTAAAACAAAAAATAGCCGAGGCAAAAGAATATATTACCGGTCAGGTCGATTTTGAACCGAAAGTCGGCATCATTTTAGGCACCGGATTAGGCTCGCTGGCCGATGGTATCGATATTGTCGGTAAGGTTGAATATGGTGATATCCCGAATTTCCCGGTATCAACAGTTGAGTCGCACGCCGGGCGTCTGCTTTTTGGGCATCTGCGAGGACAGCCGGTAGTGGCAATGCAGGGGCGGTTTCATTTTTACGAAGGGTACACTCTTCAAAAAGTAACCTTCCCCGTTAGAGTACTGAAGGCACTGGGAATAGAGACATTAATAGTCTCAAATGCCTGCGGTGGTCTGAATCCTCTGTTCAGCAAAAGGGATATTATGATTATTACCGATCATATCAATCTACTCGGTCATAACCCGCTGATCGGTCCCAATGATGACAACATCGGTGACCGCTTCCCCGATATGTACAACTGCTATGACAAAGAACTGGTGAAATTGGCCGAATCTGTCGCGCTCGAACAGAAACTCCCGGTAAAAAAGGGTGTCTATGTAGCAGTGGCCGGACCGAATTTGGAAACGGCGGCTGAGTATCGTTTCTTGAGAATTATCGGTGCTGATGTGGTCGGGATGTCAACCGTTCCGGAGGTAATTGCGGCTCGTCATCAGGGAACAAAGGTGATGGCCTTTTCTATTATAACCGATATGGGTTTGCCCGATGTCCTAAAACCCTGTTCACTCGAGGATGTTATCGATGCGGCCAAAGTTGCCGAACCGAAACTTCGGGAACTGATAGCCGGATGCGTTGAAAAATTGTAGATTAGAAAATATCCATAGCTGATTAATTTGGAGAAAAGATGTCTATCAATTTAGCCTGGCTGAAAGATTTTATAGTGCCGGCAGCAACTTTGGCGGTGGCTTTCATCGTTGGTCTGGTGCTTCAGCATTTTGCCAATAACAGACTTTTAAAAATAGCGCAAAAGACAAAATGGCGCGGTGATGAGATTATATTAAGGGGGCTCCGCGGCAAAATTGTCCTCTGGACGATTATAATCGGTCTTTATTCCGTTTTGCCGATGCTGAATCTTCAGCCGCAATATAACGAATTGGCCCAGAAGATCCTTTTGGTTCTGGTGATTTTTTCTGTCACGATGGTGGCCTCATCGGTCCTCGGCGGTTTCATCCGTCAATATTCTGATGATGGCAAGTCGGGTGTTTTATCCACTTCTATATTTTCGATAATCACCAGAATTGTAATCATAGTTATTGGCGTTATGATAATCCTGCAGACACTGGATATCTCTATTACTCCAATGCTGACCGCGCTCGGCGTCGGAGGTCTGGCAGTAGCGCTGGCATTGCAAGATACTCTGACGAATCTTTTTTCCGGGTTCCATCTGCTGCTGACACGAAAAGTAAGAATCGGTGACTGGATTGAACTGGAATCGGGTGAGGCCGGAAATGTAATTGATATTACCTGGCGCAATACAACCATAAAACAGAGGCGTAACAATATTATTATTATCCCAAACTCGACAGTGGCCTCATCGATAACCACCAATTACAATCTTCCCAAAAGAGAACTGGCGATTCGAGTTGATGTCGGTGTGGCCTATGACAGCGATCTTGAGTATGTTGAAAAGGTAACCATTGAAGTCGCTGAGGATGTTATGAAAAATGTCAAGGGTGCCGTAGCGAACCACAAACCGTTTGTCCGTTTTACCGCTTTTGGCGATTCAAGCATAAATTTTTATGTAAATCTTCGGGTTGAAGACTACGGCAAGCAGTTTCGGGTCCAACATGAGTTTATAAAAAGACTCCATAAAAGATACAACCAAGAGGGAATTGTTATTCCGTTCCCGATTCGAACTCTTGATATACCAAAAGACAGTAATCTAATTATTAACAAAAGCGAGTAGAGGGGGGATTGGTTTTTGTCCAGAGATATAACAGATGAGATGGTACAGGGTCAGATCGATTTGGCGCTGATGGAAGATATCGGGCAGGGCGATAT